>CAYOHU010000014.1:0-16873 GCA_964403845.1 uncultured Acetatifactor sp. | reverse complement strand
CATGGGACATCAGCTGTGCGCCGTAGCACAGACCCAGTACCGGAATCCCCAGGTGAAATAACTCTTCGGAACAACCTGCTGCGCCTTCTTCATAGCAGCTGCTGGGTCCTCCTGTAAGGATGATTCCCTTGGGGTTCATTGCCTTGATTTTCTCCAAATCGGTTTTATAGGAATAAATCTCACAATACACATTGCATTCCCTGACGCGCCTTGCGACCAGCTGATTATACTGACCACCAAAATCAATGACAATTACCAATTCTCTTTTCATAAAAATCTCCATTCCGCCGCCCTTCAGTCGGCAGCACAAATAGTAAGGAACTGTTATTTCATCGTACCCAAAAACGTTACAGAGAAATTATAGAACCATCTTCTCCCAAAGTAAAGATTTTATTTTCAGACCATTGGCAAAAGTAATTGTTACACCCGGAAATTAATTGTTTTGATCTACTGACAGTATATCGCCTAACTCTCCAAAGGTATATCCCATCTCCTCCCATTTGCACAACAGCTCATCCAGTATCTCTCCGTTGGTCTTGGAGGTGCTGTGTAGCAGCACGATAGCCCCGGGATGAATTCTGCCCGTCAGCTTTTTCATGGCCTCCTCATGACCGGGCTGTGCGTCCACATTCCAGTCCACATAGGCCAGACTCCAGAAAAAAGTGCTGTATCCCATGTCCTTTGCCATCTGCAGATTGGTGATGCTGTATTTTCCCTGCGGTGGACGGTAATAGGGCGAAAGCTCTTTTCCGGTTACCTCCCGGAACAAATTTGACACGTCCTCCATTTCTTTTTGAAAGGAGGCTTGATCTGAGATTCCGGACATATCCGGGTGGTGATAGGTGTGGTTACCTACAGAGTGTCCCTCCTCCACCATTCGCTTTACGAGCTCAGGAGCAGACTCCAAATAATGTCCTACCACAAAAAAGGTGGCGTGCACGTTATGCTTTTTCAGGGCATCCAGTATGGGAGCCGTGTTGCCATTCTCATATCCGCAATCAAAGGTCAGATAAATGACTTTTTTCTCCGCGCTTCCCACATAGTAGGCATCATATTGCTGTAGCTCCGCAGCGGAAGCATTCCCGGAGGGTTGCGTGCCCTCAGTCCCGAAGCCCAGTCCCCAATTCTCGCTTTGCAGCACCCTACCTGTTGCTGTCTCACGATATTCTCTAACCCGTCCCGGCAAAGACAATCCAAGCGCAAGCGCGGTTCCGAACAGAAGGAAGGATGGCATCAGCCTCTTTAGCTTCTCCAAGGTCACTTTTTCTCCGTTCAGTCCCATCAGTTCTGTCACATTCTTTTTCATATAAGTAATTATCCCCTGCCATATCATTTCTTATATGAAATATATGGTGTATTGCCCTGCATCATTCCAAATGATATCTGCGCAAGCCCTACACACGCCGAAATCCGCTACACAATCTTATGCTTCTCCACATATACCGGGAAGGTGTCGGTTCCCTTGACCTCCTGTCCAACCTTAACGGTGACATTCTTGTCGGAAATCACATACTCCAAACGTGCCCCCGCCTCTACCACGGTATCCTGCATCAGCACACAGTTCTTAACCTTTGCGCCCTTAGCAATCTTGACACCACGGAAGAGAATACTGTTCTCCACCTCTCCTTCAATGATGCATCCGTCCGCAGCCATCATATTCTTGACCTTGGCACCATTGATGTATCTGGTCGGATTATCATCTCTGATTTTGGTATAAACAGGATTAGGACTAAACAATGCTTCCAGATTTTTCTCATCCAGCATCTTCATATTTTCATCAAAATAGCTCTTAATACTGGTGATATGCGCTACATATCCGTCATACCGATATCCCTGTATATTCAGCTTGTTTAAATTCGGAATCAGAATATCCCGTTCAAAATAGGAATGCCCATTTACAAAGGCTTCACTAATCTGCCGGATCAAAAGCTCTCTCTCCATGACATAAATATTCATAAGAAGATTCTGCTCCCCTTCTTCCTTCGTACTGATGCGAATTTCCTTTACACGGGTACCATCCAGCTCCATCGTATAGTACATGGATTTGACGCCCACAGGCAGCTCCTTCAAATCTACGGGCAGCACCTCTCTGGTGTAGGCAACGGTGACATCTGCGCCGCTTTCAATATGTGCATTAATAAATGACTTAAAGTCAAAGTTCACCACCAGATTCGTATCTGCCATCACCACATATTTTTCTCGCTGTGATTTCAAGAAGCTTATAATACTGGCCATTGCTTCCACACGGCCGTTATATACCTTCACATTCTTTTCCGCAAAGGGAGGAACAATATTCAGCCCACCCTTTTTGCGGGTCAGATCCCACTCACGGCCAGAACCCAGATGATCCATCAGGGAGTGATAGTTCTTACGTACAACCAAAGAAATATTGTCAATCCCACAGTTAACCATACTCGAAAGGAGGAAATCCACAATGCGATAACGGCTGGCAAAAGGGATGGAGGCCATCAGACGCTCGCTGACCAGCTCAGGAACAAAGGAATCATAACTGTTGGGAAACATAATACCCAAAGCATCTGCATTTGAATTTATCATACCTCTTCACCATCCTTTACATTTTCGCTTACCATAGCATCCGCTCCTATTTTGGCGCCGTCACCAATCACTATATCACTGCCGATGGTTGCCACACCCTTGCATCCTTCAGCCGGCATTGCACCTACAATGGCGTTTCTGCCAATTACTACATTCTCCGCTACAATACAATGCTTCACCACTGCACCGGACTTAATCACGGTTCCTCCCATGACAACAGCATCCTCAATCACGGCTCCCGGCTCCACCTTAACACCTGCAAACAGAATGGAATGCTTCACCGTGCCTTCTACACGGCATCCATCCGTAATCATGGAATTCTCAATCACGGCATTGGCACCGATTCTATGTCCTGTCATTCCGCTGTTTCTGCTGTAAATCTTCCAATCCTCATCAAAAAGGTTAATACCGCTGTTCTCCGGATCCAACACTTCCATATTTGCTTCCCAGAGGGAGGAAATGGTTCCCACATCCTTCCAGTAACCGTCAAAGTGGTAAGCATACATCTGCCTGTGATCACGAAGCAGATTCGGAATGATATTTTTTCCAAAGTCGTTCTCCGACGCAGGATCTTCCTCATCCTTCACCAGATACTCTTTCAAAATATCCCAGTTAAATATGTAGATCCCCATGGAGGCCAAATTAGATTTTGGATCCTTGGGTTTCTCCTGGAACTCGGTGATCTTGTCCGTTTCATCTGTCACCATCAGACCAAAACGACCTGCCTCTTCCCAAGGAACCTCCATAACGGCTACACTGAACTCAGCTCCTTTTTCCTTATGAAAACGCAAAAAATCACTATAATCCTGTTTACAGATCTGGTCACCGGACAGTATGATCACATATTCCGGATCGTAACGTTCGATAAAGGAAATGTTCTGATAAATCGCATTTGCAGTTCCCTTATACCAGTCGGAACCGGAGGCCTTCTGATACGGTGGCAGGACGTGTACACCGCCATACAGCCGATCCAGATCCCAGGGCTGTCCGTTACCGATATATTCATTCAATACCATAGGCTGATACTGCGTCAGAATGCCGACAGTATCAATTCCCGAATTCACACAGTTAGATAGCGGAAAATCGATAATACGATATTTGCCGCCGAAAGGAACTGCGGGTTTTGCCAGCTTCTGGGTCAATGTATAAAGACGAGACCCCTGCCCCCCTGCCAGAAGCATTGCAATCATTTCTTTTGCCATAATAAACCTCCATTCCTGCCACAAACCGAAAAATCCGGACGCCTGCACAAATTTCTGCATAAGAAGATGTGACTTTTCCCCTTTCCGGTTGTCATGCAGCACCTGAATATGATGCCGAGACAAGGGCACTCCAATAGATATAGTATACCTTACTTTTTTATGCAATTCCATTCTTTTCTTGTGTTTCCGCGGATTTTTTTTGTAAAAATTTACACCATTTTTTAAAATCCCCACCTTGAAATAAAAACGTTTCTTTGATACTATATCATTATCTTGTATAGGATATCGGTACGCGGTATCTGCATATTTCATTACAGCAATTGCTGAGATAAGGAGAAGATATGAGTAATTACAGTTTTGAAAACGGCACTTTTATCATCAAAGATTATGACAAAGTTGCACCCTTTTCCAGCTTCCTTCCCGGAATTGCAGGGGCCAAAGGGATTCCCCTCTGGTGCTTCTATACCAACAGAGGACAGGGCGTAAACAGCTTCGGTGTTCATGACAAGGATCATGCCATCATGGAATTCAATCCTGCTAACACCGCATACGAAAACACCTCTGTGAAGGGATTCCGTACCTTTATTAAAGTAAACGACAAAGTATATGAGCCCTTCGCAGGCTATGAAGGGGATGCAGCCCGCAGCTTTTATATCAAAGAAAACGCCTTCTGGATTGAGGATGTGAATTCCGCAACCGGAATCAAGACGGTGGTTAAATATTACTTAATGCCCGGTGAAAGCTATGGTGCGCTGGTTCGTAAGGTAACCATTACCAATACCTCAGAAACGGATCTGTCCATAGAGGTAATCGATGGCATGCCTAAGCTGATACCCTACGGTCTGTTAAACAGCACCTATAAGGTAATGTCCAACCTCCAGAGAAGCTGGACCGATATGTACAATATTGAGAACCATATCCCCGTATATAACATGACCACCATCGGTGAGGATTCCGCCGAAGCTGACACCACTGTCAGCAAAGAAGGTATTTTCTATCTTTCTTTCGTGGACGGCAGAATCATCCCCCCTGTTTACGACAACGATGCGGTATTCGGACCTGATACCTCCTTGGTGACTCCCGTTTATTTCAAGGAGCATTCCATCAAGGAGATTAACGCTTATCCTCAGGTATTTGCCAACCGTATTCCCGGCGGCTTCACACCTTACGAGGGTGTTGTGAAGGCAGGGGAAGCCTTGGTGATCAATACTCTGATTGGCTTGACCAACTCAGGAGATGAGATTAACCGTCTCTCCGCAAAGATCATCGCACCCGGATATCTTGAGGCAAAAGAAAAGGAGGCAATGGCTCTTGTTGCAGGCTATACTGCTGACGTTAAAACCCATACCTCCAACCCCTTATTTGATCAGTACATTGAGCAGTGTTACCTCGATAATTTCCTCCGCGGCGGTTATCCCTTCGTCTTCCCTCAGAAGGAGGGCGCTAACAAGGTTGTACATCTTTTCTCCAGAAAGCACGGAGATCCGGAGCGTGACTACAACTTCTTCTCTACCGCAGGAGAATTCTACTCACAGGGTAACGGTAACTTCCGTGATGTAAACCAGAACCGAAGAAACGATGTATTCTTCCATCCCGCTGTAGGTGATTTCAACGTAAAGACCTTCTTCAGCTTAGTACAGGCTGACGGTTACAACCCGCTTGAGATTCGCTCCTATACCTTCTCCGTACTTCCTGAGAAGGAGGCCGATTTAGATGCCTTGCTGAACAAAGCGGCTGCTTCTGATACAGATAAAAAAGCACTAAAGAGCTTAATTAAGGAGCGCTTCACTCCCGGTCAGATTATTAACGGCATCTTCCGCAAGCAGATTCATCTGGCCATGGATGAGGATGCATTCCTTCAGGCACTCACCGAAATCTGCACACAGAATATTGAGGCAGGCTTCAACGAAGGCTACTGGAGTGACCATTTCACCTATAACTTTGACCTTGTGGAGGATTATCTGCGCATCTTCCCCGACAAGAAGGAGGAATTCTTATATGGTAACTGTACCTATCGCTTCTACGACAGCCCTGAGCGCGTAATGCCCAGAAGCGAAAAATATGTTTTACATAATGGTGAAGTAAAACAGTACGGTGCCCTGAAAAAAGATGAGGAAAAGATTAACCGCGAGGATTATACAGACAAGGGTACCAACTGGTTAAAGACCGTGGACGGGAAATATGTGGAGGTATCTCTGTTTACAAAGATGTTGTTCCTTGCTGCCATCAAATTCTCCTGCCTCGATCAGGAGGGTATGGGTATTGAGATGGAGGGCGGAAAGCCCGGCTGGAACGATGCCATGAACGGTATCCCCGGTCTTTTGGGAAGCGGTATGGCAGAGACCATGGAGCTGGAAAGAATCGTAAGCTTCTTACTCAGCGATATGGATAAGAACAGAAGCTACAGCCTGCCCGAGGAGATTGCAGAATTGATCCGTGAAACCGCAAAGAAGCTGACTGCCTTCGGTGAAGGTAAGCTTACACAGTTTGAATACTGGGATGGTGTTGCGACCGCCCGCGAGGTTTACCGCGATAAGGTTCAGTACACCATGACCGGTAAGGAGACTGTTATGGATGCTTCTGAGCTTCAGTCCTACTTAGAGATGGCTCACGACAAGATTCTGAAGGGTATTCAGAAGGCAAAGGAGATGGGCGGCGGTTTGATGCCTACCTACATCACTTACAAGGCTGATGATTTCACAGTGAAAAAGGATGCAAACGGTGAGGAAATTTTGACACACTATGGTCTGCCCGCAGTGGAGGTGAAGCATTTTGTTCCTGTTCTTCTTCCTGCATTCCTGGAAGGTCCTGCAAGATACATGAAGACCCTCTCCGATAAGGAAGAAGCCCTGAATTTGTACCATACCGTAAAAGAAAGCGACTTGTTCGACAAAAAACTTCAGATGTATAAGACCAGTGTACCCATTGACCACATGGGACTTGAAAACGGACGTATCCGGGCATTTACAGCCGGTTGGCAGGAAAGAGAAAGTATTTTCCTTCACATGGCTTACAAATATCAGTTGGGCATCCTGAAGGCAGGTCTGTATGATGAATTCTTCGAAGAAATGAAGCATGTTATGGTTCCTTTCCTCGATCCGGCTGTTTACGGCAGAAGTACCTTGGAGAATTCCTCCTTCATCGCCTCCAGCCTGAATCCAGATCCTTCCACACACGGACGCGGATTCGTAGCCCGTTTGTCCGGCTCCACCACAGAGGTTATGTCCATGTGGAGCATCATGATGGCAGGCAACAAACCCTTCACCTTTGAAGACGGTGTATTAACCTTCAGCCTACAGCCTACTCTGGCAGGATGGTTGTTCGATGAAGAAGGTAAAGTACAGTTCAAGCTGTGCTCTGAGACCACTGTTACCTATGTCAATACTGCCCGCAAGAATACCTATGGTGCAGATGGCGTAAGCGTAAAGGAACTCAAGGCAGACGGAGTCTCCTATGGCACTAAGCTTGCCGGTGAAATGGCCAAGAAGGTTCGTAACGGAGAAATCAAAGAGATCATTTGTGAGCTTGCATAGTTTCCTATTATTGAATTACCGGCATTTCCTGATTCCGGGCAACCGTCCCATCAGGTTTAGTTTATCCAAAACGGCGATTTCGAATGCCGATAAATGGTCACAGGCAGGTCAGGCAGATATGTCAAGTGCCGGAGCAGGGATTGTCTCAATACATTCCCTGCTCCGTTTTTATGCTTCCCGTATTGTCTCAAATACTCCTTGCATATCCAACCGTCCGTAGCCCCACTCTCTGTTTGGATATGTGGTATCGTTCGTTCTGGCTGCCCCGCGAATCAGATAGCTTTTGATTTCCCGGCTCTCGGCAAACTGATGATTCCTCTCTACCACCGCCCACTGCAGAAATTGTGCCACCGCACCCGTCGTCATGGCCGCGGCAAGACTGCTTCCGCTGCGTTCGCCCAGGGTGGTTGGAATATCCACACCCGGTGCGGAAAAATCAGGTCTGATTGCTCCCGTTCTGCTATACCCTCTTCCCGAATCAATATAGAAGCTGTTATTAGTAGCGTCATACGCAGATACTCCGATTACGTTCGCTGCCAATGCCGGCTCAGTCAGGGTAGTATAAGGATTGGGAGTAAGAAATTCCACCTCTGTATCCAGAAAATCCGTAATCGGAAGCCACATATTAAACTCCCCGTTATGAACCTCACCCACCGCACTCACCCGAAAGGTCCATATCCCCGGTGAAGGCTGCTCCATACGAAACAGAATCAATTGCTCTCCTGATGATGGTTCCACCGGAATTGCTTTTATGGTGACGCGGCTTCTCTCATATATAAAATCATAGGTCAGGGTCTGACCGGAGAAGAGTCTTGTAAGAGGAACTCTCTCGCCACCCGGAGAACGGACCTCCACATTGATGATATCCGGCAGATTTCCCCACGCCTCCATCCAAAAGCCTCTTGTGCCTCTTCCTACCCGTACCTCCACATCCTGCTGCTCATTCGGGGCACCGCTCCTTCTCTTTATCCCGCCCCGGTAATGATGACCTGCATTTCCTTCATTGCCACCGCATACCACCACCGCCCGGCTTCGTTTAACCGCCACAAAATCCAGATAGCGGGACAGTGCCGAGCTTCCGGCATGATCCCCCATATTCGTTCCCAGCCCCAGACAAATTACTACGGGACGTCGGAACAATTCAGCAAAGGAATCCGCATACTTTACCGCAAGCATAATATCATTTTCCTGATAGGCAGGTACCTGCTCCGGCAACAGATAAAACTGTCTTAGATACTGCTTACATTCCTTCAGCTTCACAATTACCAGGTCTGCTTCCGGTGCTGCCCCTCTATATGGTCTCTCTCCTCCAACGCTGCTACCTGCTGCCACTGCTGCAAGTGCAGTACCATGACCAAGCTCATCCCGCGTCTGCACAAGCTGTTCCGGATTCTCTGACTGTAGAGCCCTGTTAATATCCTCTCCGGTATATTCCGTACCAAACAAAAACCCCTCCGGCGGTGTGCCGAGCTGTATTGTTTGATCCCAGATTGCAAGAATTCTGCTCCTGCCGCCTTCATCCAGAAATACGGGATTGGCATAATCTATCCCTGTGTCTATGATACAGACCACCACACCGCGCCCCGTCAGGCTCAGCGGCGGTCTTTGAATCTGCGTGATCCCACTTGCAATCAGCCCGGTGGGATTAAAGCCTCCGCTCTGCATCAAGCCATATAATTTCGGAATATTCTGATACTGAAAAAAGGCCACATCCTGATTAGGAACAGCTGCCTTATTGATGTAGACAATATTATACAGATTCTCTATATCAGTGTAACAGAATTCCGGCTCATAATTCTCTGCAGCATCAATGGGAAAATCCGTAATATAGTCATAAACATTATCGGAAAGTATCTTCTCCTTACAATCCATGAAATTCTCATATCTATGTTTTTTACATCATATGCAGGGAAAGGCATTTGTTGTCAACCAATGCTTTTCCCTATAATTACCCTCTCTTATACTGCATATTTTTCCGATACTCCGTGGGGGACACACCAAAGGTCACCTTAAATATTTTCATAAAGTGCTTCTCATTCTCATATCCTATTTTCTGGCTGATCTCCACGATTCGCAAATCCGTCTTTTCCAATAGCTCCTTTGCTTTTTCCATACGAATATCCTTTAGGAAATTAACAAAGTTTGTTCCCGTATACTGCTTAAACGCATAGGAAAATAAGGAATAATTCATGGAAATATGATTGGATACCACTGCCATATTCAGATCCTTATCATAATTTTCCCTGATATATTGTACTGCCTGCCGTATCTTCTGCTTGTTTTTGTAATCTTCAAACTGATGGTTGAGATTCGTTGTAAACCTCTCAAGCCACTCCATGAATTCACTCTCATATTCCCCGATACAGGAAAAACGATAGAGATGCTTTAAGTGCTCCACCTCCTCGCTCTCCGTGTGCAGCACAGCTTCATAGGTCTGGAAAAGCTTGTTCAAAAAGCTTACAAGCTCAGTTTCCAGATTATCATGATCAGTCTTGCGTCTGGCATTCCATAATACATTCCGCAGCTGCTTAAGCGCCTGCTCATGCTTGTCCGTACCAAGCATCTGCACAAGATTGTCCAACGGAATCCCTTCCTCCCCCTCGGGAGCAACACATTCCCTGTCAGCAATTTCCTCATATTTCATAACCTGCTTTTCTGCCCAGAAGGCTTCCTTTCTTGCCTTCAAAGCCTCCTCATAGCCCTCCTGCAGATTCTCAAGTCCCTTCTGATAGCTGCTGATTCCTACATATCGGTCGCACCATTCTCCCCTTTGGAAGGAATCCAGCAGTTCCGTCTTCAGAATGTATGCCTCACTGTCTCCCAGATTGCTGATATAGACATGATCCTCCTCAACCCGCATCTCTCCTTCTCTGTTTTCCATACAGCATACTACATAACCATCCTTGTAAAAGCTGTCTCCATACTCTCTTACAATAACCGTCTTTTCCGTTTCGGTCAGATCATGATTCTGCATCAAATGCTTCAGCTGCTGACAGCTGATGGTTCTGGTATTCTCATTCTTAAGCTGATTACTGCGGATTTCCTCATCCAGCTGCTCCAGTATCTTCTTGATCTGATCCCTCTCCACCGGCTTCAAAATGTATTCTCTCACACCCGACCTCAGCATTTCCACAGCATAGTTGAATTCGTCATAACCGCTGATTGCTACTGTCAACGGCTTTTGGGGAAGCTTCTGCATAGCCCTTACCAATTCTACTCCATCCATTCTGGGCATTCGAATATCCGTGAACATAACATCCACTGCCTGATTCTTCAAAATATCAAGTGCTTTCTCACCATTACTGCACTCCAGAATGGTGTCAACCGGCACACCGCTCCGCTGTACCATGGCCTTAATCCCCTGACGAATCATTTTCTCATCTTCTACAATCAATAATGTATGCATCTGTTACCCTCAGCTTTCTGCTAATTTCTCTCAAAATAAGTCTGCGGAATCCTCATTCTCACCTTCGTATAACACCCCAATTTGGAAGAAATCGTAATTCCGTAGGCTTCCCCAAAATTAATCTTGATCCGATCCTGCACATTCTTAAGACCGATACCGTTACCGCTTCCTCCTCCGGCTTCGATTTCCCCATTAATTTTCCGATGAAGCTCTGCAACCTGTTCCTCCGTCATTCCTTTTCCGCAATCCGTGATCTCAATAATACAATCTCCGTCCATCAGCATGCCCTTGATGTATATATTGGTATTCTCCGCAAGCTGCTCAATCCCGTGATAGATTGCATTTTCCACAATGGGCTGAAGGGACATCTTCGGAATCTCCTGACGTATCATGATTTCCGGCAAATTCAATGACAGATAGATTTCGTAATCAAAGCGCAAATTGATCAGGGCAAGATAATTCTTAATGTATTCCAGCTCCTCCCCCACTGTCACCTTTCCTGAGGTCCATCGCATGCTGTAACGCAAGAGCTTTCCAAGAGAGGTGATCGCATCCGAGATATCGTATCTTTCATCGACCTCTGCCATCATTTTAATGGATTCCAATACATTGTAGATGAAATGTGCGTTGATCTGATTCTGCAACGCACGAATCTCTGAGTTCTTCACCAAGAGCTCACGGTTCAGATTATCCTCCATCAGCTGTCGGATCCGTTCCAGCATCTTGTTAATCTGATTTCCCAGTTCTGCCATCTCATCATTTCCTTGACCTGTTATCACTACATTCAGGTCGCCCTTCTGCACCTCACGAATGGATTTGAGAATTGCATAAAACCGGGACAACAGCCGCTTCACCACAAAGTTTACAAAAAATATCAACGCTACAGACAGGGTGGTCAATATCAATACGTATATATTCCGATTCCTGTGCAGAACTCCGATTTCATCCTGCAGATTATCAATACGAACCAATGTACCATCAAGCTCTTTAATGTACTGACTTCCTTCCAACACTGAATCAGACTTCCACCTCTGATACTTCAGGGCAGAACCATTCGCTGCCAGGCGGGCGTCAAGAACCGGTGTGTTTCTTTGCATATACTCGGCAATAAACCCTTGATTTTCCTCACTGCAATGAATCCCGCCCCTACCGTCTACAAAGAACGTAACGGCATTGGTACCCTCCTCGTATAGCGCAGGAAACATTGTGTCCATCTCAACAGCAACCTCCAGCATCCCAAGCTGTCCGCTGGTGTAATCCTCAATGGGAGTCACCAACGCCAACAGTCGCTGCTCCTGATTCATCATATAGGTATTAAAGGTAGTGTCCTGATAATCATATTTCCAGCCGCTGACCTCCCGGGAATTTGCCCAGGACAACCGGTTCATCCTGTCATACCGGTACAATATCGGCATCATCTCCTCCATATCCTCGCTGTCCACATACACTCTGACCTGATAAATATAAGGATTGCTGTTGACCATACGTTCCAGAGAGGAAATATTCACATCATAAAAGCTTATCATCTCCTCGTAAGAGATTTCTTCCTTACTCTTTACCTTATTCAGGTACTCCAGCAAAAATTTGTCGCTGAGGAAAAACTGTGTTGACATGTTAATGTTATCCACATTTTTCACAATTTCATCATAGCTTCTCTGCAGGGAGTATTCCAGGGACTTATAGCCCTCCTTGATGGTACTCTGTTCCATATTTCGAAAAAAAAGCATTGTAAATAAAACAATGGGAACAAATACAAACACAAGAATGATCAATGTGAACTTTTCATTCAATTTCATCTGGTCAACGCATTTCCCTATTTTGCTCTTAATTCGCTTCCGCATATTACTCTATCCCCAGTCGTTCCTTAGCCTCTTTAATCTGGCGTTCACTCTCTTCCACTACCACGGCATATCCTAAGGCTTCCCGCTTTTCCACAAACTCCTGCAGCAGAGCGTCAAATTCTTCCTCACTTTTGGCCAACAGTAGCTTGGGTAATACCTGACTCCACAGCTTCTTGATATTCAGGTCTGCATTGCCCGCCTTAGTATTGGTCTCAAAATCTATCTCATATTGCCCCAAATAGTACGTATACGGATAGGTCCACTGCTCCAGCTGTGCTCCGGGTCCTTCCGGCTCGCCGCGCCAATCCATCTGCATCACATTATCCTGCAGCATCCAGTAAGTATCATCCGCCCCATAGATTCTGTCGTATTCCGTGCGATTGGTATTCAACACTTCCTTCACCTCCGGCTTAATCACCGGTTGACCATCCACCATATCGTAGGTGACACCCTCCACACCAAGATAAATCATCTTCTGTCCGTGCTCACTCATAAAATACGACATTAATTCAATCGCCCTGTCCGGTCTCTTACAGCTCTTGGAAATCAAAGTCACCGTCCATCCGTTACTTCCTGTTCCGGGCAGCACGTGATCATCACCGGCTGCGTTTTTGGGTCCGTCCACTGCCATATAAATCATTTCCGGATGCTTCATAGAAAGCTCCTTTTGCTGTGCTTCCATATCAGTTCTCTGGTAAAGCATGCAAAAATAGCGACCGGCAGCGATTTTTTCTTCCATCTGAGTGCGCTGATCGATAAAAATATCCTTGGCCAGATATCCCTCACTGCCAAGTCCTCTGAAGGTCTTCAGCCAATTAATGTAATCCGGATCCGTATATCGGTCATAATATCTCCCATCCTTCTCATAAGGAACAGCCAGAAAATTCTGCAGATACTGATCAAAGGACACACATCCCGCATCCGTAAACATATGAGCGCCAATCGGGATAAGAGGCTTTCCGTCCACCTCCGGGAACAGCTCCACTGCCTTACGGACTGCGCTCTTAAAGCCCTCCGGTGTGGTCATATCAGGGCTTCCGATTGCTTCATAAATATCCTTCCGGACAAGAAAGGTCTGATTCGCTCCTATATCATCCCGTTCCTCATAATCCTGAGGCACATAGAAGGAATTGGGATAAAAATATACATTACCGTCCTCCTTCTTATTCCAGTCCATAATCTGCGGATTTGCCACCTGCCGGAAATAGGCATCATACTCATCCGCCAGCTCATTCAGTGCATAAACCATATCCTTGCTAATCATTTCATCGATCTGGTTCTCCCACCATCCCAAGGTAATAATATCCGGCAAAGACCCTGATGCAATCATGGAATTAAATTTCTCGCTCTCATTTCCCATGGGAACGATAAACTCAATATCGATACCCGTCTCCTCCGTAATGGTACGTGACACAAGATTTTCACCCCATGCGTTGGTAAACCAGGAATAATTAATATACCATTCCAAAGAGACCTTATCCTCCGCATGAAGCTGCCATCCGGGAAGTATCTCCTGTTTCTGTTGCTGTTCCAAACCGTTGTCAGCCATATCACCCTTTTCGGTGTCCGTTCCGCAGCCTGCAAGCAGTGCGGTGAATAGTAATACCATTATCGTGTATACTCTTAGCCTTCTTTTCATTTTACAATCCATCCTGTCTCTATTGACGGCATCCATTCACAAAATTACATTGAAAACAAAAAGCTTTCTCACTTTCCACTATATCAAATACATAGCAGGAAAGCAAGAAAGCAATCATTACCTCTTTTTCACTATACAATTTAAATTCCTTTTAAATCCACATAGATGGTGTGTACCTCTGTTGCAGACAAGGCGGTAATAAGCTCAGCAGGAATGTGGAGACTCTTGACATTCCGCTTCGGCAAGGTAAGCTCCTTCCCGTCAAGCTTACAGCCTGCAATGGCATACTCCCCGTAATCAGCATCATCTCTGTTGTTGTACACCACCTCGATCATCCGCCCACTAAAGAGAGAGGTCACACTTGCTTCTCCCTTGGCATCAAACTGCTGCGACATCAGCTTAGGCTCCAGCACAAGATCACCGTAGCAGCCTCTCACACCGAATACCTGTGTTAAAGCAGTTAAGAGATACCAGCTTGCAGAGCCGGTCAGATAATGATACAGACCCTGTCCCTTTCCGTCGAAATACTCAGGAATACCGGGATAAATATGGGATTTTTCCAAATCAGCCGCCTGACGATACAAGGTATCCAATGCCTTATATCCTGTTTCCACAAAGCCGCGCTTATACATGGCATTTCCATACATGGTTGTCATATGGGAGAATACGGCACCATTCTCTTTGTGACCGTAAGCAAATCCAAACATTCTTCCCAAATCCGTCTTCAGCTCACCAAAATCTGTGTTCAGGCAATAGCCGCCCCGTTCCTTATCGTACAGATATTTGTCTGCGCTCTTCGCAATCTGTCCGGTCTGCTCCTCCGTAGCCGTGCCGGACATCACTGCAAACACCTGACCTGTCAGCATCATCCTGACGCTTCCGTCCTCCTGTCTTCCCTCCACGCGACGACCGTTATTGTCATAATAGCTGTTGAACCAGCCCTCCTTAAGCCACTCGGTCTGACGGAGATGATTTTTCAGCCACTCTGCCTTGTTCTTCAGCGAGAGAATCAATTCCTCCACAGCCACCTTCTGCTTTTCACCGGATACGCTGTGCTTTACACTGTCACAGTATGCGGCAAGCAGCTCTGTCTTAGCAGCAACGCTCTCATAGAGTGCCGCATCATCCTTCAAAAGAGGGATCATCTCCTTAAGGATTTCCACCTCTGTCAGCTTCTTCTCATCCTTCAGATAGGTCAGCAAAATTGCCAGATCCTCAAGATTGCCTGCATAGGCGGCGGTAAAGGCAACGCTTTCTCCTCTGTCGGGAGCCATATCCAGTGCATCATTCCAGTCCGCACCGCGAAGTCTCATATGATTATGCTCACCAACCTCATAGAACGCGGTGAGATTCTGCACCAGAATATGCTCCAATACCGAACCGGTATAAACCTCACCTGAGGCAGTAAGCTGTCTGGTTCCCTGGTTCTCAGCAAACTGCTCATCCGTGAAGGTACCTCTGCCTGCCTGCTTATCCTTAAAATATACCGCATCCCGGAACAAAAGTCCGGCATCACCTGTCTGATGGATATACAGCTCCGTGGTCATGTACGGCCAAAGTCCGTGATCCATCCACACACGTACGATATTGTTGCGGTCAGCCACAAATTCACCGGGCTTGCTGCCGATAATGGTGGCATTGCTGCCGTCCATTCTGACACCGCAATAATTATTCAACAGCATCTCGCCAACCGTGGTGGGATTCATCATCAGAAGTGCCAGCTGATCCTGCCACAAATCTCTCCAGCCTCTTCCTCCTTTTCCATAATCATGATGGGGTAGGAAGGAGCATCCGTATATACGGCGCAGCACCGGCTGAAAGCTGACCCACTTCATATAATTATCAAAGACTGCATCCCCTGTATGAAATGCAATATTATTTTCTTTTGTCCAGTGTGCAACGGTTTCCTCCAGAGCCACGGCTGTTTTCTCTACACTGCCAAACCTCTCTGTCACCCTTGCAGTGATTGCCCTCGCATACTCTTCTAAGGCAGGAGTGGCGTCCTCTGCTTCCTCCACTCCTAAAAACATCAGATACACCGCCTGCTCTCCGGGAGCAAGGGTTTTCTTTGCAAAGCGGATACCTCCCAACAGCTCATAACCGTCAGCATGAGCTCCGGCTTTCACACCATCCTTCAAGGTGACCACTGCCTCAGGCACTTCAAGATTTCCTCCTGCGCCGATGAAATCCTCCACAACCGGATAGAAGGCTTCCGGCTTGCTTCCGTTTCCTTCCGCACCTGCCACAAAATAAGAGGTAAAATTGCGTCTGTGTCCTCTCTCATCAAAAGAGAGCACCGGCTGCACGCAAACACCCTCCTCCGTCACACAGCCTCTGTGCAGCAGGGAGGTAACATGCCTGTGATCTCTCAGATTATCGGCACTTCTGCCATAGATGGGAATGGCTCCAATGGGTGTGAACGTAATTGCTTCATTTCCCTCATTGGTGAGCGTCACCTGCATAATCTCCGTATCCTCACCTTCCGGAACGAAGGAAAGAATCTCCGCCTTCATACCATGCTCCTTGATTTCCCTGCTAACCCTATGCCACATCATTCCGGCTTCTACCGTGATATCCTCAGCATCTGCCGAAAACTTCTTCGCCTGCTGTACAGCAGAGACTCCGGCTGCCGAAAAATACTTTCCGTTCTCCAGACGAACCCAGAAATTTCTGGCTGATTTAATATTATGTAATTC
>CAYOHU010000013.1:0-16885 GCA_964403845.1 uncultured Acetatifactor sp. | reverse complement strand
ATTACATGCGGTCCGCAGTTCTCCTCTGCGATTGCCGCCAAGAGGAATATAGACATATCGGCAGAACCATCGTCCCAGCGTGATATGCCATCTGCGGTAAAATTCTCTGACCGACCTCGACATATAGGGAGACTTGAAATTCTCCGGCAGTTCAAAGCCAAGCATCCTGCCAAGTCCGATTGCCATCAAGGAATAGCCATAGAAATCAAAATAAATCTTCATGGAATATGCAAATGCTGCTATCCACGCGAGCCTTGTGGATATGCTTTCAAAGCCGGTGACCTGTACCTCCTGCCACAAAAGCCCTATTCGATCCGCAAGAAGCACCTTAAACATCAGTCCGATGGTAAACAGCTTCAAGCCCTCCTGCAGCCCCGACATATCAAATTTGCGTCCATAGAGGTCTCTGCGTACCTCCTCATAACGCACAAGAGGTCCGGAAAGCAGCTGCGGAAACATGGTAATATAAGTAGCAAAGTGCAGGAAGGCTTTCTCCCTATCCTGCTCTCCCCTATAAACATCCGTCAGATAAGCCAGTATCTGGAAGGTATAAAAGCTGATTCCCAGTGGAAGACCACACCCTCCAAAACCGGATTTAAATAATGCCCAAACCCCTATATTAAGTCCAAGTGCCATACCAAACAGAATCCGACACCTACGGTCATAACTTTTCCTCTTTTGATTTCTGTTCTTTTCTCTCTGTCTTGCCAAGCGCCCGATATGCAGTCCGAAAAAGTAATTCACCACCACCGATATCATGAGGAGTACAAGATATCGCGATTCGCCATAGGCATAAAAAATCAGGCTTCCCGTAAGAAGCACTGCATTTTTCATCCTATCCGGCACAATTCGGTATACAATCAGAAAAATCGGCAGAAAGAAGAGCAGAAATTCTATGCTGCTGAATATCAAAATACATCACATCTTTCTTCTCGTCTTTATTTATATCTTATCCTTATCCTGTCTTCATTACAACATAAATAATCTTAATTTTTTTCCAATTAAATACAATTCTTTTCAAGCACAGGCTATACTGAGGATTTTGAATTCGCACCATACAGGAGATAAAAACTGAAAACTTTCGCTAAACAGTCAAGGCGGACAAACATATCTGTTTGTCCGCCGAAGGTTATGTGAAAGTACTCAGAGCTTAATCGGAAATAGCGACGCAGTATCCGTTAAAATTATTAAGAAAACTCGGCTTGAACTTCAAAAAGGTGGGATAGCTTGTCCAACCAGATAGTTTTTTCACATATTTTCCGCCGTTGGTGTATTCCCAGAAGCCTACAACAATCTGAGGAAGTAGGACCACAATTTCCCTCGCCTGGAGTAACATTTGAAATTTTGATGGCGTAGCGAATAAAATCTGTATACAACACATTTTCTTCAAAAGTGCTTAAGCTAAATATCAGGAACAATTTTAATATGACCTCTCCATAACCGGGGGGACGCACCAATGCCGCATTCGACACTCCGCATTAATACAATAAAATCATATTCACAGTTCCTGCTGCAATACACAGGGTATCTGTCTGTGTTTTCTCCTCGGTTTTAACCACATCATAACCAAGCGTATTCGTCTCATCAAAAGAATCCGCATGCAGGCACAGCCATTTCTTTACCCTATATTGTTCCGGCAACTGAAGCTCATATTCCGACTCGTGAGAAATATTAGTCACAAAAAGTGCTATCGTACCATCCTCATACTTACTCGCAGCACAATCCAACATCTTTATTGTTCCTGCCAGGCCGGCATCAACAACGGGCTGCTCCCATTTACAAATGACCTGCTTTCCTTGCAAATAATCTCTGTACAGCTTCATCACATGATACGTGGTCTGTACATACGAATCGTCTCCGGCAGTCATAATCGGAGCCAGCACATTTACCATCTGAGCCAGATTTGTAATGGTAATATCCTCTGCATAACGGACAAAAAGATTCATCATGCAGGCTACCCACAGGGCATCCTTCCAATTATAAATTGTCTTGACACCGTAGCGATTATCCTCTCCCTTCGGCGTACTGTTCCAGATGTTCCACTCATCTACACACAATTTGATGGCATCTGACCTGCTCGGAAAACGATACCACTTATTAAACGGTTCATTTCTCATCGAAAACTCCTTCACAAAAGGAATCAACGAATCCAGCATTTTCTCAAAATCACGCAATGATGCAAAAGGACCATACTCTCCCCTTCCCCCATCACATGAGTAGTGATGAATGGAAAAATAATCGCATACGGGTCCTAATGAATCCAGAATTTTCTCATTCCATTCCGGATCTACAGCATTTCCAACAAACACCAGCTTGATGGTTGGATCCATCAGCTTCATATGCTTCGTAAATTCCCACGCATCTGAGATATAACGCGCCGGATCATGCTGTGCACCCAAATCCGGTATGGCATGACTTTCATTTCCAATGCACCAGTATTTTACATGAAATGGTTCAGGATATCCGTGTGACACGCGCAGATCTGCATAATAGGTACCCGGCTCACCATTACAATACTCCACCCAGTTTGCTGCTTCCTCCGCCGTTCCGCTTGCCATATTGACACAAAGCATCGGCTCCGCACCGAGTGCGCGACAATACTCAATAAACTCTGCCGTACCAAACACTCCGTCATTGATACCGCCCCAAATCAGATTTTTCCTCTTTCTCCTATCCTCATACGGACCAACGGAATCCATCCAATGATAAATATTGGAATAAGTACCTCCCGGCCACCGAAGGATGGTGGGACGCAATCCCTTAGCTTTTTCGAGCACATCCTGTCGGATACCGATTTCATCCGAGGAGGGACTGCCGGGATCATACACGCCGCCTTGGATACAGTTTTCAATAAACTCAATAAAATGCCCGAAAATCAGAGGGCTGATTGCTGTTTCTGTTGTTTGAAAATCAAGCTTGAGCTTTACAGTTTCCATTGTTACAATACTCCTTTATTGTTTTGCAAAATGTTTTTTCATATAGATTGGTAAAGTATCCTATTCGCCGTCCCAAACTGCTTGAGATAAGATACATTGCGAGCAAAAGTTTATCAACACCGGTGTGCCAAGCAGCGTATAGGATATTCCGGACATTGTACCACCGATTATTTAGTTTGGGAATGATACTTTGTCAAGAAACAGTATAGGTTTCGCTCATCCTAAGCTGTGCATTCACAAGTCCGTAGTATATTCCCTTCTTTTCCAGCAATTCATTGTGGGTACCGATTTCCGCCACACCATGCTTATCGATAACCACCAGTCTGTCGGCATTTCGCAGGGTGGACAATCTATGTGCAATGGCAAAGGTTGTTCTTCCCTGTACCAGACGATCCAGTGCCTGCTGAATCAGGAACTCACTCTCCGTATCCAAAGCTGAGGTTGCCTCGTCCAAAATTAAAATTCTGGGATTATTGAGAATCGCTCTGGCAATGGCAATTCTCTGGCGCTCACCTCCGGAAAGATTGTAGCCGTGTTCCCCAACATAGGTATTGTAACCATCCGGAGTCTTAGTAATAAAGTCATGGGCATTTGCAGCCTTTGCAGCACGGATCACCTCCTCAAGAGTGGCATCCTGCTTTGCAAAACGGATATTTGCCAGAATACTTCCGGAAAACAGGAAGGTTTCCTGTAATACCACACCAATCTGAGAATGCAGGCTTTCCATTTTGATATCGCGTAAATCACAGCCATCCAAACGGATGCTTCCCTGATCCACATCATAGAGACGCATAATAAGGTTAATCAAAGTGGACTTACCCGTTCCGGAAGCTCCCACCAAACCAATCATTTCACCCGGTTCTACGGAAAAATTAATGTTTTCCAATACCGGCTCATAGGTCTGATAACCAAAGGATACATTTTCAAAGGTAAAGGCTCCCTTGATAGGAAACGCCTTGCTGTCCGCCTTGTCAGCCAGCATGGGCTCTTCATCCAAAACATCGTAAATCCGGTTCAGGCTGGTAATCATCTGCATGATAGAACGGGGCAGACCTGTCATCCAGCTTAGCGGGCCAAACAGATAGCCACTGTAGGTTACAAACTGTACCAGCTGTCCTACCGTCATTTTCCCTTCCAGGACATCAATACCCCCGAAATAAACAGCAATATAGGTTCCCAGACCTAACAGAAAGGTAAGAATCGGGAAAAAAATTGCCCAAAAGGTTTCATTTCTCTTTTGAAGGGTTGCAAACTCCTCCGTCTTTTTCGTAAATTTTTCACTTTCACGCTGTTCTTTTCCAAATGCCTTTACAATTCGCATTCCGGAGATAATATCCTGCAAATTGCTGTTCAAATCATCTGCCTTTAACCATTGTCTGTGAAAAATGGTATGAATATGATGCCAAAACACCTTAGTCAGCACAATTACCACCACAATAAACATCAGGGACAATATCGTCATCTGCCAGCTGATGATCAACATCATCACCAAGGATACAATCATGGTAAGCAGGGTGGATAACATACCCCCAAATACCTCTTCCATAAACTGCCTGATTTGTCCGGTGTCACGGGACACACGATTCATCAATTCACCCGGCTTACGGTTATTGATAAAGGAAAGAGACAATACCTGAATCTTATAGTAGAGCTTGGTGCGCAGACTCATGGAAATGGATGCGCCCAACTTCACACAGTTCCACTGTCTGAAGATTTCCAGTGCCACTCTTGTCACCAACAAGAAGAAGGTCACGCCGATAAAAATCCACACATCCTTCATCGTTCCGGTATCGGTAACCAATGACTCATCAATAAATTTCTGCTGTACTATAGGAGAAATTAAGTTAATCGCAGAAATCACAAGCATCAGCAGGGAAATCAATAACAGCTTTCCCACAAATTCACCGCTGAGAGTCATAAACTTTTTCATCACATCCGCCTTGCCGTCACAGTAAGGACAGCTGCTGGTGCCAGGCATGGTACGCCCACACTTTTCACAATATTTTTCATACTCTCTGCTATGTACACGATCCGCCTCCGTCAATGCCTTGCCTTCATTGATTACATCAATAATCTTCTGGGCTCCTCTTGTCACATAGGAAACCCTGATAATATGTCTCATCGAAAACCTGGCAACACAGACTTTTCTTCCATCCTTAAAAAACACAGTGACAATGCCGCTGTACACCTGATGCTCACATTTGATTTTCTCACAATCCCTCAATTCCGCTTCTGCGGTAATTGTATCCTCCTCGAGCACCACAAGCCTCTCACTTGTCACCACAAGCCATGTCGTTTTGGTGTAAGAAGCTCCCACGCTTTTGTGACTGTTATCGAATTCCAAATCAACAGGCACACAATACCAGATGGACTCACCTTCCCTGAGAGCAATCACCTTACTTTGGGATTCCTCCAACGAATATAATAGCTTCATTCTTTTTCTCCTCGTCTTTAAATAAACAAATCCAGTTTCTTGCGTTCCATCACACTAAGAGCATACAAATCCGGAATCTCATATCTGTTACCGTCAATATCCGTCACCTGATATCTGGACTCTCCCAGGCTGATGACTGCATCTCCTCCCATATGGGTGGTGAAGCGGCACACACCAAAATTAGTCTGCACATGCCAGTAAGCATAACCGTACTCATCCTTTACATCCATAACCTTACGGATTACGGGCATAAAATAGCGCAGCCTAACCTGCTCCCTTATCATCTCCTGCTCTTCCTTCTTCAAATCACCAAGAGACTGAATCAAACCGATTTCCTTTGCCTTCTCATCTGCCTCTCTGATAGAGATAAACTCCTCCGGATTGGTTAAGGGGAAGGTCAGATATACACCCACTCTGTCATACTCCTTATCTCCGGTTTTTAATGCTAAGAAGCCGCCCTCTGTACGTGAGAACACTGCATTCCCGCTGTTAAGCAGCCGCACCTGCAATACTTCCTCAGACTCCCTCTTTAATGCCTCTTCGTCCAGCTCCTTTAAATTCAATAAATCAGGCATTCCATGTCCTCTATGATTTTCCATTTCTCTTTCCTCCATTATTCTATACCGCGCATTGCCAAAGCCTTGGTTTGCAATTCACTCAATTTATAAAAGGTTCCCTTCAGCGCCATCAACTCCTCATGGGTTCCGGACTCCGTAACCCGTCCCTCGTCCAATACAATCAAATGTGTTGCATTCCGCAGGGTTGACAGTCTGTGGGCGATGGACAATACAGTCCTACCCTTTTCCAGCTGCTCTAAGGACTTCTGAATGGCAAGCTCTGTCTCCGTATCCACTGCTGAGGTCGCTTCATCCAGAATCAGTATCTGAGGATCCGCCAAAATTGCCCTCGCGATGGAGATTCTCTGCTTCTCTCCTCCGGATAACGCACGGTTAGAATGACCCAAAATAGTATCATAACCCTGAGGCATTTTGCAGATAAAATCATGGGCACTTGCCTGAATCGCCGCCTTAATAATTTCCTCTCTGGTGGCATCCGGTCTTGCATAGGCAATATTCTCTGCTACCGTGCCCATAAAAATATAGGTCTCCTGAGATACCATGGCAACATTCTTTCTAAGCTCATTAAAACCGTACTGTTTTACGTTGATACCATCCACCAATACTTCCCCCTCATCCGTGTCATACAGACGGGAAATCAGATTTACCAGCGTTGACTTTCCGGCACCGGAACGTCCCACAATACCAAGCACCTCTCCGGCCTCCACCTTAAAGCTCACATCTTTTAAAATGGGCTTGTTGGGCTCATATCCGAAAACAACATTCTTAAGCTCAATTTCCCCTCGAAATCTTTCCGGTCTTAAGGGGTTCTTCGCCTCCTTTACCTCCGGCACTGCATCAATGATTTCAAACATTCTCTGTGCCGAGTTCATCGCATTGGTATACCAGCGGATGATTCTGGACATAAATTCCAGGGGACCCTTCAACTGACCTACATATCCGGAAAAGGTGATCAACAAACCAAATTCCATGTCCGCACCGCTGATAATTAACGCTGCACCCGTAGCCCACACAAGAAAGGTTAAAAGATCCTCCACCAGTATGTACATAGCCGAAAAACGGCAGTCATATTTTGCCACATCCAGCTCAGCGTCCCTCACACGCTGATTGTTCTTGCCAAAGCGCCTCATCTCCTGCTCTTCCTGACCAAATGCTTTAACAACACGGGCACCGGTGAAATTCTCGTTCATCTGACCGTTGAGACGACGGTTAGCACGATGTCTCTTGCCGAAATAATGCCACAGTCTGGGCATCATACGGTAGCTGATAAAGAACAATAGCGGCATGAGAATAATAGATGCGAGTGTCAACAAGGGATTCAGGATAAGCATAATCACACAGGTTGCTATGATCGTTCCCACATTGATGAACAAATAAGGGATGCCATCGATAAAGAAGCCGGAAATCTGCTCTGCATCATCCGACACTCTGGTCATCAGTCCACCTGTCTGTCTCTTGGTAAAGAAGCTGATGGACAACCTTCCCATAGAGTCAAACACCTGACTTTTTAACTTGGAAACAACCTCCGGTGCAATACGGGCTGTTAATACACCCTGCAAAATTCCCAGTGCCTGCAGCAAAATCTTGGTTAAAATCATTACCACTACCAAAATAGCCAATGCTGTCAGGAATCTTCCTGCCGGTAAATGAAAAAAAGCCAAAAAATCCTCATTTTTTGCCAAAACATTGTCGTACAAAATAGTTCCGCTCAGGTATGGCCATACCAGATTCAAACCGGCTGTGCCAATATAGCACAGCATCATTACTACCAGTCGTTTCTTATAAGGCTCAAAGTAGGAAATCACTCTCCGTAAAATTGATTTTTTATCCATACACTTGGGACAGACCTTGCGCTCCTGATCCTGATAAATCATGCCGCATTTAGGGCAGCATTCTCTCCCCCTTTTGACATCAAGATCCTCGTCAGAAATTTCTTCCTTCTTTTTCAGCTTGTCAAGCAGGCGTCCCATACGCAGGAAGGCTTCCATCTTAGTATTGGAAAACTGACATAAATACTGTTCCACTCCCTTGACCTTCCCCATGAGTATCCCGGTGCTGACCTGTCGCAGCACAGTAAGCATCTCCACATCCTCTAAATCGTAGAGCAACATAGCGGGTTCTACAAGGGCATCCTCCTGCACTGTCCAGCTATCATATCCGCCAAGTCTGAATTCCCTCTTTTCCCTATAGGGGTATCCGGCGATAATCAGCTTTTTGTCTGTGAGAGCCACAAGGGTATCCGCAAAACGAAGCTCCTCGTCTAAATCTCCCATAGCCGCAAATATAACCTGCTTCTTATCAATTCCATATTTCTCCAACATTTTTGTAAAACTTTCCGGTAAATTCATTTCTACCTCCAATTCATCATTTCTCCCAAATGTATCCGATACATTGACCAATCTGCTTTCATCAAGTGTGGATTTGCAAACGCACACTGCTTCCTACTGCGTAACCATAACAAAAAGCCCGGTATGACATCATCTGTCACACCGAGCTTACACCCACCTTATTTTGATGCAATCGTCTACAATAACTGCACAAACATACCATGAGCTTATACGCACACTCTCCGGGAGACAACAACACTATTCATTTGACTTGCTTTTTCTCTTAATTTAGTCACTTGATTGTCTCCTTTCCTTGAATCTCGTTTTCAGTATCACTTGTAACTATATACCTATTTTCGACATCTGTCAATTGCTTTTGGAGATATTATCTCCATGCTCTGAAAACACATTATCCTTATGAATTACTGCATATCGAGAATCTGCTGATATAATTCTTCGTAGCCCTTAATATTTTCAGCAACTACATCTGCGCAGGCATCCTTCCAAGGCTGTAAATCGGTTACCTCTACAAAAACGGTACCCTCATTCTTCAGCTCTTCGATAACCTTAGCTTCCTCTTCTGCGGAAAGCTGACGGTTGAAATTTGATGCGTAAACACCTGCCTCAGTTAACCATCCCTGCTGTTCCTCAGTCAAAGAATCCCAGGCCTTATCCGTAATGATAACCTGAATTGCACCAAGAGTATGTCCATCCAAAATCATATAAGGAGCAACATCCTGAAATGAATTGGATTTGTAGTTGGCGATAGGCTGCTCAGCAGCTTCCACAGTACCTGATTTCAGAGCAGAGTGAAGCTCCGTGAAGGATACGGATTTAGGAACTGCTCCAATACCTTTTACAAGTGCCTGCATAATAGGATCATCACCAATACGAAGCTGAATACCTTCAAAGCTCTCAATACCGGTAATTTCTTTAGTAGAAAAGAAGTGGCGGAATCCTTCCTCACCGTAGAACAGACCTCTGACACCTCTGCCGTTCTCGTAGGGCTCTAATAAGAACTGAGGAGCTAAATCGGAGTTTGCAAAATTCCAGAAGTGCTCACGACTCACAAAGGTAAAGGGCAATGATAACAACTTGGATTTCTGCCCTCCATAGTTGGTCAATGCAAAAGCAGAGATACGGGTCATATCAATGGTATCGCCGCCTCCCATCATGGTATCAAGCACATTACCCTCAGCACCTAATGTACCACCGGCCTGAACGTCGATAATAATCTGTCCGCCGGATAACTCCTCTACCTTCTCTTTGAAGGCGATCGCAGTCTTACCAACGATGGAATCAATCGGATTAACCTCCGCATAAGTAAGCGTGATGGGTTCTGCCGCAACCACATCAGAACCGGCTCCTGTTGCGGGCGTATCAGCGCTTCCTCCGGTGGAATCTGAAGAACCGCAAGCTACAAGAGTAGCCAACATTGCAACACATAAAAGTGCAGATAAAATTTTCCTTTTCATAATAGTTACCTCCTTATGAATATTTATAATTCAATGCAATCGCATAAATTATATCGGCAAAACAATAAAGAATTAAATTCGACAGACACTTATTTCCCAAGCTTGAAGCGATTAATGGATTCATCCAATACCGCTGTTTCCTTCCTCAAGTATTCCATGTTTTCCGCAAGCATGGACATTACTCCGGCCTGTTCATCCAGCGAAGAGGTTACCTGCTGTGTGGACGCGGCTGCGGTTTCTGCCTCCACGGAAATATTCATAACAGAAGTCTGAATCACATCCTTATCCACGTTAATCTGTCCCATTCCCTCAGCAATTACCTGTAAGCCGTTTACCAGCTCCCGTACCTTTTCTTCGATAATTCCGAAAACCTCAATGGTCTGGTTTAAGGATGCACTCTGCAATTCCACAATATTCTTGGTCTCCTCTGCGGATTTTGTAGTCTTATCCGTCATACCGGCCATATGCTCCAGACGCTGCTGCACCTCGTTTGCCGCTGCAGCGGACTGATCTGCAAGCTTACGGATTTCCTCTGCCACAACTGCAAAGCCTCTTCCATGCTCGCCGGCTCTTGCAGCTTCAATAGAAGCGTTCAGAGACAACAGATTGGTTTGCTCGGCAATACTGTCAATGGTATCAATAATCCCTTCGATTTCCACAGACTGCCTTTGTACACCATTTACATTTTCAACCAAAACATTTGTAATATTCGATGTGGTCTGAGCCTTATCGCTCAAATCGTTTATAATCAACTGTCCCTGATGGATAGCTTCCGTCGCACTGTCAATAGCTCCGGACATCGTTACAGTCTCATTATGGATATCAGCAAGCCGTTCTGCAAACTTCTGCATCATCTCATTACTCTTATCCGTTTCCTCTGCCTGCATCTGCAATCCATTAGAAACCTCACCCACTCCGTTAGAAATATGCTGCAGGGATTTATTCAAGGCTTCTGTTTTTTCTGAGATATCATCTGCCATCTGATTTACATTGCCGCCGAACTGCTTCATATCCATCATCAATGCCCGAATATTTTCTACCGTATCATTTAATACCCGCGACAATGTGCCCAGCTCATCTTTTCTCTTTACCTTGAAATTCTGTGTCAGATCTCCCTCTGCTACCTTTTCAAGCCCCTGACTGATAGACTTAACGGCCTTACCGATATTGCCGGCAATACCGGTTCCGATGAGCAATGCGATTACAGTTGCCACGATTACGATAATGATGGTCAAATTCCGAATAGCAGCAACCTCCGCTACAATATTCTCCTGCGGAATCAAACTACATAGGCTGAAGCCCGTATCTCCCAAAGGAGTATATACATAAAGATAGGTCTCCCCATTCCAGGTTACATAATCACTAAGCAATTCCTGAGCTGTCACTGAGTCCTGATAGAATTTCTCATCCACGAAGATTACGTCCTCTATTTTTTCCAGGCTTTCCGTTCCGTCTGCAGCAACCCTGCGGATTCTGGCAACCTCTCTTCCGTCCCGGGAAATCAATGCAGAAATGCTGTCCTTTCCAAAATTAATCTTGGACAACATATCTTCCACAGATGCCATACTCCAGTCCATTACCAAAAAGGAGTCTACATTTACAAACTTCTGCACAAAAGTAAATGCATAATCCTGTCCGTCACTTCCTCTGGCTTCATCAATCACGGGGTGGAAACCAAACCAGCCGTTCTTCTTGGAAACATTTTCTTCAAAAGAGGAACCAATTTCAGAGGCTATAAACTTCCTATGTATATCTGCTCCCAAATTATGCTCCAAGGAATTGATCTCATTCCCCTTCTCCGGAATAATATAGTAATTACTCATATACTCCGTAGAATTATACATTTGAATCAGTTTACCCTTAGCGTTGGCAAAGCTGGTAATCCATTCAGGATCTGTATTATCCGCATACTGCACATAGTACTGCTTTATATCACTACCGTTTACCTGCTCCAGCGCTCTGGATGCCATACTGTCTGCAAGTGTCTCTCCATACATCCCCATAGCACGGATGGTGTTCCTGGAAGACTCTTCATACTTATCCATGATAGATTCTGATGCCGTAGAATACGAAATCACACCTAACAGCACCAGCATCAGCACCGGAACCAAAAATCCCACCAGTAATGTAGTACGGATACTTCTTTGCTTCAGCTTTGCACGGTTTGCGGACTCTCTCGAAGTGTTTAGTCCCATCACCGCATTGTTTTCAACCTTCCTCGCAGTATCGGGAATCTGCTTGAAAGCGTTGGTGATTTTGTTGCATTCATCAGCACTTTTGTTCGCAATACTTTTATTTTTGCTCATACAACATTCTCCCTTATCTACTATTTTCATTATATACCTATATTTTATCAAATTTTCTAAAATTTTCAAGCAAATATGTAAAAAAGTATCGTTTTTTCACAAAAAGTTCATTTTTGTCAGTCCAATAATTCCGCCAGGTAGTACTCTTTTATATGTAGCCATAATCCTCTTTCGTAAATCTATGGTACGTGAGACCGAACTCATTCTCCTCCACCCAATAGACATATGGTTCTACAGATTCATCCATAAAATAGAAGGCTCGTCCGGTGTGAGAATGTGAATGCTCCTTACCGGATGTCTCCTCCGCTTCCTCCTCTACCGAAACCGTCCCGTGCTGCGATGCATATTCCGCAAAGCATTCTCTGACACGTTCCATATTGCTTCCGGATGCTGTGATAACCTGCAAAAACTGCTTCAAGAACTCCGGTTCCGAAACCTGCCCTGCTACATAAGCACAGCCCTTCGCCGGAATATCCAGACAAAACCTTTCAAAGCCTCCACTGATTTTAATCCGACCTAACTTCAGCTCCGCTTTCTCACAAAACTGCTGTAATGCCTCCTTGAGACTATCCTCCGCATTCTCTCCTGCAACCGTTTCTTCTGCTGCCACATCCGGAATGTCAAGCAGCGATGCCAGCGATTCACCGGGATAGTACAGCTTCATATTCCCTTCACGGTAGCCGATTTTCAATTGCCATTCTTTTATCGTATCAATAATATGCTTTTCTAAATCCATAGCTTTCAGCTCCCCCATTCGCTGCCAATCTAAAAAAAGTCTTTCATTTTTGTATTGTTTGTATTAATATAAATAATACAAAACGCCTTTGTATACTTCAAGTGACCTCCAATACGGACGCTTGTCAAACTACTTATGTACTGAAAGGAGCAGTATGATTATCTCAATTAACGAATCCTTGGATCTCCCAATCTATCTGCAGCTTCGCAATCAGATTGTACAGGGAATCTCCGACGGTCGGCTTGCTCCCGGCGAGCAGCTTCCTACCGTTCGTGCACTTGCCGCAGAAATCGGTATCAATTCCATGACGGTAAGCAAGTCCTATCAGATTTTAAAACAGGAAGGCTATATTCTTGCTGACCGCAGAAGCGGTGCCAGAGTGAAGGAAAGCTTTTCCCAACAAAAGACACTCCCTGATTATAACCGTAACCTTCTGAAGCAGATTATTTCAGAAGCCAAAATAAGCGGTATTCCTCGGGAGGCTTTTCTAAAAGAATGCGAACTGCTGTACACGGAAGAATGTGCATCGCCTACTTCCCCTCAGCCTTCCCCTCAGCCTTCCCCTCAGTTTTCCCCACAGAAAGGAGCATCCCTATGATGAATTTCATTTTTTGGGTTACCATTTACCCCTCATTATTCCTGATCTATTTTATCCAAAAGGGAGAAGGAAAAGCCAAATATGGTACACTTTTCGGCATTAAATATTCAAACGAATGGCTGTCGGATTCTGAGCTTCATGCCTTCGAGGAGGAATATCGTCACAAGCTGAATCAGTACTGTTTCATTTTCGCACTGATTCCGTTGGTTACATTCTTCATCCCGTATACATCTATCTATTTTTCAGTATGGATGCTTTGGATGCTGGCAGCGATTGTCATATGCATGCTTCCGTATTGCAAGGGAAACAGCAAACTGAAGGTCCTGAAAAAGGAACGCTGTCCTCAGGAAAATGCACCGGAAATCCGCTATGCGGAGATGAAAAATGCCGGCTTGATCCGCTGTGTCAAAGGTCGGCAGTTTGTCCCTCCCTGTGTGATCAGTACAGTCATCGCAAGCATTGCATTCCAATATTTTTCCAAAACGGATTCCATACTACATGGTTCCATCATCATTATCCTGGCACCTTGCAATTTCCTTTTTTACGCTGTTGCGCTCTATATGGATAAAACAAAAACTACGGTTATCAGCAGCGAAAGCGATGTAAATGTGAATTACACCAGAGCAACCAAAAATATTTTCAAGAATTTCTGGCTGCAATGTATATGGCTAAACATACTCTTTCTGGTTATATTATTCCTATTAATGCTGGCGGAAGTCAACCATTATACCGTCTCCGGTTCCGTCTCCGTCTGGAGTATGGTCATATACTCCTGCATCATCATATGGCTTTGCATGAAAATGACTAAGAAGCAGCAACGCCTTGCCCGTAAATATGCCAAGAAAATGGATTTAATATACGAAGATGATGAAAGGCACTGGATTTGCGGCATGTTCTACTACAATCCCGGAGACAAGCACACTATGATAAATAAGCGCGTGGGGGTCGGTACTACACTTAACATGGCAACACCCGCCGGAATGGCTCTTACCGGCTTTTCCGCTGTTGCACTCCTGAGTATTCCTGTAATATGTATCTGGATAATATTGTTGGAATTTACCCCCATCTCACTGTTTGTAGAACAGGATCGGCTGATTGCCAGACAGTTAAAAAATGACTACGTGATAGAAACTGATGCAATCACCGAAATCACTCTGGAGAATGAGCTTCCCCGTTCCAGCCGCATCAGCGGCACCGGCATGGAGCACCTTCAAAAGGGAAAGTTTCGAAACAGCGTTGACGGCAGAATTCAGCTTTTCCTAAATCCGGAGAATGAATATTATCTGCGCATCGTAGCAGACGACACCATTTACTATCTGGGCGGACGGGATGATGACCAAACACAAACCGTCTATGAAGCTCTGACCGGCAAGTAGGCATTCACGTGCTGCAGGAGAACTTTACTCCGGTTCTGCACCCTTGTCAGTTTCTGCACCTTGGTCTGTCAAAGCCACAGGATGCTCTGCAATATACTTCTCCATAATGGCAGCTGCCATTCCTACCAGCTCCGCACAGGGACGCTTTCTATAATACTCCTCTGTGCGCCTCTCCGGAATGGGGCTGTCATTTTTCTGTGTCAGTCCTAATAATTCCCGACAAATATAAGAACCATTCTGCTCCGCAAAGGCATTCACCAGCTTCCGGATTCCGGCATAATGCTCTGCTTTTCCTTCATAATCGGTGGGAGAATCATAACCATAGAGCATTCCCGCAACCATTGCCATTCCCGACACCGCGCCGCATACCTCGCGCATTCTTCCCAGCCCCCCTCCGAAGGAAGAGGACAACCTCGCAGCAGTCTTCTCATCCATATCATATTGCTCCGCAAAAGCCAGAAAAACGGATTGGGCACAATTATATCCTTCCTTAAATAAAGCCATTGCTTTGGCAGCATAAATACTTTCCTGTATATCCATAATCACCATTCACCGTAATTTCTTATGTATCCTTAGAAATTTTTTTCGGTTGCTCCTCATCTATATGCTATGACACATTATATCCATCCCCCTCTATAAATGCAAGTATCTGTAGCCTTTCACCTGAAGCTTTGTTTCTTCTGCTTTCCCCGGTTGAAGTTTCCCATAATACAATCCGCAAAAAACCGTCCTTCAAATGAGAACGGTTTCTTCGCGTTATTGATATTGTATTAATAATATTATGACTTTATTTTGTGTCGGTATGGCATGAAGAATCACATTCCTCAGACGCGCCACACGCACAACCGGCACCGCCGTTACATTTGCGCGCACATTCTGCACCGGCGGGACATCCAATGCATTTTACACCACGTTTTTTCGCCTTCATGATATATGTAATTGCCGCACCGAGAATTAACACCAGAACTGCTATAACAATCAAATCTGCCATACTAACCTTCCTTTCTGTTAAGCTGCTTTTTTCAATGCATACTCTGACTTTATTCTTCGATCAGTATTCACAATCAAAGCAATCACAACAGCGACCATAGCAGCAACAGCAATGGCTCCCGCGACTGCAGCACCTACATTCAGAGAAGCCGGTGCAGTGATCAAAGTGCCGATAGTATATACCAGATAACTGACAGTATAACCCACACACAGCTGAAGGCCAATACCGCCCCATAGCCATTTTGCGCTCTTCATCTCAGCAGTCATAGCCCCGATTGCTGCAAAACAGGGAGGTGAATACAGATTGAACATCAAATATGCCAAAGCCGCAACCTTAGTAATCGCCATCACACCGGCGACCTCTGCACCTGCGCCCTCCATAAGTGCAAGTTCCTCCGTATCAATCAGATTTTCAAGACCGACGAAGCAAACAGCCAAGGTACCTACTACATTTTCCTTTGCAATGAAACCGGTAACAGCTGCTGCCGCCAATTGCCAGCTAAGGACACCGACAATCGGAATCAGTAGGTAAGCAAAGGGTCCTGCAATCGACGCAAGAATGGAGGAATCAGCAGTCTCGGCTACCTGTAATTTCCAGTTAAAGGTCTGCATAATCTGTACAGCCGTATTACACAGCAAAATGATGGTAGCAGCCTTTACTATGTAAGCCCATCCACGGCTGCACATGGATTTAAATGCTCCCCATAAGCTGGGAAACTTATATTCAGGCAATTCAATGATAAAGAAGGATTTTCTCGCTTTATAGCCTGTAATCTTATTGACAAGCAACGCACCTAAGAAAATCAGCACTATACCCGAAAGATACATCAATGTACTAACCCAACCTGCATTATCAAAAAATGCTCCTGCAAAAAGAGAGATAACAGGGATCTTGGCACCACAGGGCATAAAGGGTGACAGCATAGCCGTCGCACGACGCTCGCGCTCGTTCCGGATAGTACGGCTTGCCATAACACCGGGAACAGCGCAACCGATTGTAATAACAAAAGGAATGACAGATTTTCCGGAAAGTCCAACCTTCTTAAAAATAGGATCCAGCACCACTGCTACACGGGACATATATCCACAATCTTCCAAAAGAGCAATCAGGAAGTACATTACCATAACC
>CAYOHU010000012.1:0-16925 GCA_964403845.1 uncultured Acetatifactor sp. | reverse complement strand
GAGCAAGCCTTCTTTCTGTACAGAAGGAATTAAGCTCCTTAGAGAACAATTCTTCCATCACTTTATATGCAGTTTGGGAAGTGAACACTTCATATTTTAAGATAGACGCCAACAGTAACGCATATAATGGCGGAGCATTATATAATGGAGCACAAGTATGGACTTCTGCAAAAACGCCGTATCAGACTAAAAACGGAAATTCTTTTACAACGAGCACATATACCGTTGATAAAAATAAAATCACCCTTCCAAAAGGATATGTGGCTTCTTTTAATGCAAATGGTGGTTCCGATGTACAAAGTATTACAGCTGAGGTTACTTTTGAAGAAGAATATGAAATCATTAGACAGAATAACGGTTCTTTTAGTGTTCCAACAAAAACATATACATTTGGAAAAGAAAACGGAACAACGGATAATGCAGATATGATTAAACTGCAGTATTCTCAGAAAGCTATTAAATTACCAAAGGCAACAAAAGCCGGTTCCGGTTTCATTGGCTGGTATACGGACGCTTCTTTAACAAATTATGCAGGAACTGAAGGGGACAGCTATGAACTGACAGGAGATACAACTTTTTATGCAAAATACTCTACCATAGAGATTAACGCAACTGATATATATTATAAAGCAAATAATGAAACATCGGCTTACAATAATATAGGTCGTGATAAAGAAGGAAAAATCAGTAATACATATTCCACGCCTGATAGTATATTATATATCGTGTCGTTTATAATTGGAATAGTAAAAAACTTAAGTGTATACTTATTACACATTTATCTAAAAAAACAAGCATGGTATAATGGGAGGCAAATACCTCTTATTTTAAGATAGATGCCAATATGCAATAGTGCTTATGTTCTTTTTAATCTGACAGAAAAAAATCAATAAAGAAATCAGAAAAGAATTCGATATATTTGATGTAGTAATAATAAAGAGTTTATCATCGTGAAAAAAAGAAAAAGCGAGTTAACAAGAGAAAACAAAGATTATTATAGGGAGGCGGTTTGATATGACAGATATTAATAGACTCGGTCTTGGTACCATGGGCATGCGATTTAGCAATAGGGAAATGTCTATAAAAACAATCCATGCTGCACTTGATTCCGGAATCACATTGTTTAACACGGGTGAATTCTATAATGGCAGCGAAAGTGAGATGGTGACCGGCGAAGCATTGAGAGGAATTGAACGTAATCGATATTTCCTTTCGGTGAAATTCGGTGTGTTGCCTTTGCCGGGTGGTGGAATCTACGGACTGGATAATAATCCGTTTCATGTAAAAGCGCATCTTGCATACTCACTGCATCGTTTAGGACTTGAGTATGTGGATCTCTATCAGCCTGCCAGACAGGATACAGAGATTCCGGTGGAAGAGGTTGTGGGTGCAATTGCGGAGCAGGTGGAAGCCGGTTATGTGCGACATATCGGACTATCTATGGTAGATGCAGAAACACTGCGTCGTGCTTGTAAAGTACATCCGATACATACGGTGGAAATGTCATATTCTTTAATTGATCGAAGCATTGAAAAAGAACTGATTGATACCGCGAAAGAACTTGGGGTAAAGGTGCTTGCATTTGGGACGGTAGGACATGGACTCTTTGCGGATCATGTACTTGAGAATGCAGGGAATTCTCAGTCGGGAAGAGGGTTACTTGGACCCGAACATCGGGAAACAAACCTTCCTTTCATTCGAGCAGTTAAAGAAATTGCAGATGAAAAAGGAGTAACCTTATCACAGCTTGCCCTGGCGTGGTCACTGGCAAAATATGATCATGTGCAGAGCCTTATCGGAACCACTAATCCGGAGCATCTTATGAGTGCTGTGGATGCATTGAAAATTACTCTTACGGATGAGGATATTGCTCGAATTGAAGCGGCATGTCCTGCTGATAAGATCAGTGGCAGAGGAATGCGTAATTTTGTTTTTGCAAATGGTCGTATGTCTCTGGCATAAGCAAAATCGCGAACCGTAATACTTTTTGGCGGAAGAGAATAAATCATGTGCTTGGTGGGATGTATCATCAAGCTGTTGGGGGGAGCGGATGAAACTATTACATTTAGGGGATTTACATTTGGGAAAATCACTTGGAGATTTTGACCTGATTGAGGATCAAAAATACATATTAGAACAGATTCTGGAGATTATCGACAGAGAAGCTGTTGAGGCGGTCCTGATTGCAGGGGATGTTTATGACAAGGCGATTCCGAGCGAAGCAGCAACCGGATTATTGGATTCACTATGGAATCGCCTTGCAGCAAAAAAAGTGAAGACGTTTATGATTAGTGGAAACCATGACTCTGATGACCGATTAAACTATGGAAGTACGCTTTTTGAAAGCAATCAGATTTATATTTCCGCCATCTATGACGGGCATCTTGACAAGTATATACTTGATGATGGAGAGGCGGAGGTGAATGTTTATTTGCTTCCGTTTGTAAAGGCGTCACAGGTGAGACATTATTTTCCCGAATCGGATATTGAAACATACGAGGATGCCATCAGAGTGGTCCTGGAGCATGCAGACATTGATGAGGAGAAAATAAATGTTTTGGTTGCGCACCAGTTTGTTGCCGGAAGGGGCGAAGACCCTGCACTGGGCGGCTCGGAGGGAGCCGGTACACAGAGCGTGGGTCTGGTGGAAAAGATAGGGTATCATTGCTTTCGCCAATTCGATTATGTGGCGCTTGGTCACATTCATTCTCCGCAGAGAGTTGGCAGGGATGAGGTGAGGTATGCAGGCTCGCCGTTAAAATATTCATTGAGTGAAGCAAATAATGAGAAATCAGTTCCGGTTATTTCAATCAATGGAAAAAAGGATATAGATATCAAGCTTGTTCCGCTAAAGCCAATGCGGAATGTGAGACATATTAAGGGGAAGCTTGGGGAGCTTCTTAATAAGGAGAATGTGAAGGCACCGCAGGATTTCATTTACGCAACCTTAACTGATGAGGACATAATCAATGATGCAATGGGGATCTTTCAACAGACCTACCCGAACACGGTCAAGATTGATTACGACAACTCTCACACCAGAGAAATAGAACAGGTTGATATTTCAAAAATTACACAAAACAAATCCTTCTCTGAGCTGATCAGTGATTTTTACAGACTGATATACCAATGTGAAATCAGCGAGGAGGAAATGGAAGTCATGAGAACAGTGGCCGGAGAGGCGGGGGTTATTGATGAAGCCGATTAAACTTATTATGAGTGCGTTTGGTCCTTATGCGGGCAGAACGCCGGAAATCAATTTCGAACAGTTTGAGGACAGGGGATTATTTTTGATTTCGGGAGATACCGGAGCAGGGAAGACCACGATTTTTGATGCAATCTGTTTTGCCTTGTACGGCACAACAAGCGGATCATACCGCGATACCAAGAAGCTGAGAAGTGAGTATGCAGGGGCTGATGTTGACAGCTATGTGGATTTCTTTTTTTTACATCAGGGTCGAAGGTATCACGTATGGAGACGCCCCATGTACGAACGCAGAAAACAGCGCGGCGAAGGCATAATCACAGAGAAGGAAAAAGCGGTTTTGTACGTGGAAGGAGACGCTCCGATAGAAGGTCTTACTCAGGTGAATAATGCAATCAGAGAATTGCTGCATATAGACGACAGGCAGTTTAAGCAGATAGCGATGATAGCCCAGGGAGAATTCTGGAATTTGTTAAATGCAAGGACGGAACAGAGAACAGAGATTCTACGCACCATCTTTATGACCAATGGTTATAAAAATATTGAATATAAATTAAAGGATCGCATGGATGCTGACAATGGGAAGCGTTTAAGGGCGGAGCAAAGCATTGTTCAGTATTTCAATGATGTAACCTTTGATGGAGAAGCTGAACTTTGGGAGGAACTGGAAGCACTTAAGGAGAGGGCGAAGCGCTCGGGAAGCGCGTGGAATCCGGAAGAACTGCTCAATACCCTGAATGCGGTTATTGCATCGGATCAAAAGAGGCACAGGGCTGTGAAAGCCGAACTGGTAAAGGCTGATGCAGAGCTTAATCAGAATAAAGAAGAGCTTGCGACTGCAGAGACGAATAACCACTTTATTGAAATACTGGCTAAGCTGGAGGAAGAACAGGCTCAGCTGAAGGAACGCAGGCTGGGGATGGCAGAACTCGAAGCCTTGCTGAAGCGGCAAAGGACTGCTACGCATGAGGTAAACCCCTCGTACCTTTCCTGGAGCACAAAGGGCACGGAGATTTCTGCAACAGAGCAGCAAATAGAAAAAAAGAATGAGGAAATGTCATCCGCGATGAAGCTGGCAGATGAGGCTGCTGAGGAATTAAGAAAGGCTCAAAAGCGCAAGCCTGAATTGGAGGAGCTTAATAGGCAGATAAACAAAATTGCGGATGAAGAGGCGAAGTATCAGCAGAAAGATGACCTGACAAAGAGGCTTGTCCTGTTAGAGGCACAGGAGCAGAACATCCGGAAGGAGGAAGCTGCGCTTAAGACAGCGGAGGCTGAGTGGAAGAAGCGAATGGAATTGCTGGAAAAAAGAGTGGCGGATTTAAAGGACAAGCCAACGGAGCTGCTGAAGGTGCAGGCGGAGGGCAAGGACTTAAGACAGCTGGAAACGGAAGCGGAGGATATCCTCGCAAACCGTGCAAAAGAGAGAAAGAAGCGCCTGAAGGCTTTGTCGGAGAAGCAGGAGGTGTATGAGCGTTTATTTGCGGAATATAAGGCGGCTGCAGAGGAACGACTGATAGCTGAGGAAATGCTTGGAAACTGTAGAGCAGGCATTCTTGCTGCCGGTCTGGAGGAGGGAGTCAAATGCCCGGTTTGCGGCTCTGTTCATCACCCGGAGTTAGCGAAGCTGCCTGAAAAGTTTATCACGGAAGAGGATTTTGAGATTATCAAAAAACGGGAGGCAGAGTGCCGGAAGAAAATGGCTGATGCCAATACAGCTGCGCAGGTTGCGCGAAAAGCGGCGGAGGAATATGAAGCTCAAATGAGGATAGCTGCTTTGGCCTGCCTGGAGAACAGTATCCTTGGCATGTCGGCGGAGACCGGGGATATAGAGGAGCTGCTGGCAGACCTTGAGGAGGCGAATCAGGAGCTTCGGTTGAAACTGCAGGGAAATACGGTACTTCAGAATGCGATAAAAGAAGAGTGCGAGCTTTTGGAGCAGTCAGAGGAAGAACTGAAGAAGGCTAAGGGAGAAGACGCTGAAGGAATGGAAGCACAAAGGGAAGCCTTAGCTGCAAAGGAAAAAGACACAGAGACCTGCATTACGGAGTGCAGGACGACACTAAAGGGGTTGAAGGAATTAAGCTATCCTGACTGGGCTGCAGCAGCCAAAGAGAAGAGTATGGCAGAAGGCAAGGTTAGGGAAATCAATCTTGCTATTGAGAATGCGACCGAAAGAAAAACAAAGGCGGATAATGACCTGACAGCAATTGAAGCGGAGCGAAAAACCCTGACCTCGGGTTTGGAGACGCAAAGGAAGGATGAAGCGCTGCTGAAGGGGATTTTGGACCGGAAGCTGTCAGAAACGAAGTTTGAATCCCCTGATGATATGCTGCATTATGTGGTTTCCGAGGAAGTTCTTTTAGAAAATGAACAGGAAATCAACAATTACAAACAGCGGGAAGCAACCAACAAAATCCGGCTTTCACAGGCAAAGAAGGATGCCCAAGGAAGAAGGGTGGTGGATGTTGCGTCACTGCAGGTGAAATGCAATGAACAGGCAGAGCTTGTTGATGCACTCAGAAAAACAGAGAATACCCTTTCAAACAGAATCCGAAGTAATGCTGAAAAGCAGAAAAACATTTTGGCACAACGTCAGGATTTGGAAAAATCGCGTAAAGAGTATGGCATTTGTAAGAGACTGTATGAGCTGGTGAAGGGAACAACGGGTAACGGTAAGATTACTTTGGAGCAGTATATTCAGGCGGCCGGATTTGATGGTATCATAGCGGCGGCTAACAGGCGCTTGCAGCCGATGAGCGATAATCAGTATGAATTATACCGTCAGGAAGATTCCTTGGGAAAGAAGAGCAATAATTTTCTGGATCTGGAGGTACTGGATAACTATACCGGATACAGAAGACCCGTCGGAAATCTGTCCGGAGGGGAGAGCTTTAAAGCATCCTTGAGTCTGGCACTGGGACTTTCGGATACGGTATCGTCAAATTTGGGTGGTGTGCAGATGGATGCTTTATTCATTGATGAAGGGTTCGGCACACTTGACCGGAAGTCGATTGACAGTGCAATGGATATTCTTGTGAATCTGTCGGGAAAGAATAAGCTGGTAGGTGTAATAAGCCATAGGGAAGAGCTGCTTGAAAATATTCCTCAGCAGATACATGTTAAAAAGACCAAGGATGGCAGCAGACTTGAAATCGAGACGGGGATATGAATGACAACGGAGAATCCGGCAAGCCTGCTCAAAAACGTTTTTATCCGAACGCGTACTTGACATATCATGCGATATGTAGTATATATCATTTATAAGCAAAACCTAATTTTTACAGTACCTGAAAGAGTACATAATGATATATGAATAAAGGGAGACGGAATATGCGTATAGGCGTGGATGTTGGCGGAATGAGTATCAAGTTCGGCCTGGTGAATGAAGAGTACAAAATAGTGGCAAGAAAGGTGATTGATACTCACAGAGAAAGCCGCACGGCAGAAGAGATTATCACGAGCATGGCTGAGGCTGTGCTGGAATTGTTGGACGAGAACGGATTGACACAGGAGGATTGCGAAGGTCTCGGAATTGCATGTCCTGGTACCTCTGATCCGTTAACGGGTGTAGTGGTGTATTCAAACAATATCGAATGGGAGAATGTACCGCTTCTGGATATGCTGAGAAAGTCCCTTCACATACCCATGGGATTGGCAAATGATGCGGATGCAGCAGCTCTTGGAGAGGTGCTGGACGGAGCTGCTAAGGGGAAAAACAGTGCAGTATTACTGACACTTGGAACCGGTGTAGGTGGCGGTGTTGTGATTGACCGCAAGATTTTTGCAGGTCCCCTGCGTGGAGGCTGTGAGCTGGGACACATGGTAATCACAAGAGGCGGCAAGCAGTGTACCTGTGGAAGAAAAGGCTGTCTTGAGGTGTATGCGTCCGCAACGGCTCTGATGAATGAGGCAAGAGAAAAGGCTGCAGGCTGCCCGGACTCGCTGATGAATCAGCTGAGTGGAAATGACCCGGAGAAGATTAACGGCAAGGTTATTTTTGATGCGCAGAAGCAGGGAGACAAGGCAGCAGTAGAGGTAGTGGAGAACTATGAAGAGAATCTGAGTATTGGTATTGCCAATCTTGTGAATATTTTCAGACCGGAGATTTTCATTTTGGGCGGTGGTGTATCCGCACAGAAGGAATATCTGACAAATGCACTGCAAAGCAAGGTGAACGGTATGTGCTTTGGAGGTGCATTGGGTGAGGTTCCTCAAATTGTGACCTCAAATCTCGGAAATGATGCCGGAATCATAGGTGCGGCATATCTGCAGATGCAGGAATAGAAGGAGAGCAGGAAGGATAAGGAAAATGAGCAGGGAGATTATGTTTTTAGAACCGGTATTTAAGCATACCATTTGGGGCGGACAAAAGCTGAGAGAAGACTTCGGCTATCAGGTCAGCGGAGAGGATATCGGTGAGTGCTGGGGAATATCAGCTCATCCAAACGGAGATGCCGAGATAAAAAATGGTGCCTTTGCAGGCATGAAGCTGTCACAGGTTTGGAAGGAGCATCCGGAGGTATTTGGAAATCCTGAGGAGGAGTGCTTCCCTCTTCTTACCAAGATTATTGATGCGCAGGACGATTTAAGCATACAGGTACACCCGGATGACGCTTATGCAGGGGTGAATGAAAATGGTTCTCTCGGGAAAATGGAATGCTGGTATGTGCTGGATTGCCCGGAGAATGCAACCTTGATTATCGGACATAATGCCAGGACCAAGGATGAAATGGCAGACATGGTAGAGCAGGGGGACTGGGAACACTTTCTGAGAGAAATCCCGGTGAAAAAGGGAGATTTTATACAGATTAATCCGGGCACTCTGCATGCGATCAAGGGTGGCTTCGTGATTTTGGAGACACAGCAGAGCAGTGATATTACGTATCGGGTATACGATTATGACCGCCTGAGTGATGGAAAGAAGAGACCGTTACATATCAAACAGAGCATGGATGTAACCACGGTTCCTGCGGAACCGGTGGAGAAGACGATTCAATCAACCGTCGGTATGCCGGCGAATGAATGGAATAAGCTGTATTCCTGCAAGTATTATGATGTATTTAAGCTGGAGATAACAGAAGCCATGAAGTCGGAGCAGGTCTATCCGTTTATGCTGATGAGCGTTGTGGAGGGAAAAGGCAGCGTGAATGGTCTGGATGTGAAAAAGGGAGATCATTTTGTGATTCCTGACGGAACAGGTACCATAGAGCTGGATGGCAATATGGTTATAATTGCGTCGGCGACCAGCAATCGGTAGCAGGGGGAACTGTGAACGAAGGAAAATGCTGAAAGATAGTAGGATTGCAGAAAAAGAAAATGGATATACGATTAATGGAATATGGTATATCCATTTCGAGCGGGAGGAATTCTGGTATGGAACGTGTGCTTTTATATCAAAAAATCTACAATGATTTATTACAAGGAATTCGAGATAACACTTATCCTCCCGGCAGTAGATTGCCTTCCGAAAAGGAATTGGCTGAGCAATATGACGTGAGCAGGATTACCAGCAAAAAGGCATTGGAAATGCTGGCGGATCAGGGATGTATTGCGAGAATGCCCGGAAAGGGGTCTTTTGTACTTGAGGATAAGAATTCAGGGATGGAAATTGATGCGAGCAGAGCAGAGGCCTATCAGGATAACCACAAGCGCATGATTGGTGTGGTGATGGACGATTTCACACCCTCGTTTGGCTCGGATATTATTCACGGAATTGAGCTTGAATGCAGGAAGAGAAATTATTACATGGTGCTGAAATGCACATACGGAAGTGTGGAGGAAGAGAACAAGGCATTAGATGATTTGGTTGACTTAGGGGTAGAGGGTATTATCCTGATGAGCGTACAGGGAGAGACCTATAGCGCCAGTGTTTTAAGGCTTGTTTTGGAAGAGTTCCCGATTGTGTTGGTGGACAGAGAATTAACGGGGTTACCGATTCCGTGCGTGAATACAGATAATTACACAGCTGCAAAGGAGCTGATGGAGCTTTTGTTTGAAAACGGACATACCAATATCTGCTTTTTGTCACATCCGTTTATGCAGACCTCCACGGTGGCAGCGCGTTTTAACGGATATTTAGACAGTATGATGGAGCATGGTCTGACGGCAAATGAAAATATGCTGATCAAGGATTTGGGAACGCAGCTGCCGAGTCTGGAGGACGAAGCTCCGGCTGAGAATGCTGATTTGGAGAGAATAGAACAATTTATACTGCATAATCCGCAGGTGACAGGCTTCTTTGCGGTAGATCAGTCCTTGGGCAGAATGGTTTACAGAGTGTTGAAGCAGATGGGACAGGAGAAGGAAAAGGAAGTTGTGTTCTTTGACGGAATTGTCTTAAGCCATGATGTACATCCCGTCTTCAGCTGTGTTATACAGGAACAGCACAGGATCGGTAAGATGGCCGTGAGATATTTAAACCGCTGTATCAATGGCGAAATAGTGCCGCAGAAGAGCTATGTACCCCATACCTTGGTCAAGGGTGAGGGATGTGTCCGGATGGTACAATAGCAGCTTTACGAATGCAGTGAGACAGAAAAAGGAAAATTCCTTTTTCTGTCTTTTTTTGGTTTTGACATATTGACATAACATTATATAGCATATAATATATTAAATATAAGACATGATATAGAAGTGTGTCTGTGAGAAGAAACAGTGGATGCAAAAAGGATGTATGAGGGGATAGTAAGTAAGAAAGTGTAAGGAGGAAATAGACACAATGAAAACACCGAATGCATTAACGCAAAAGGCCAAAGAGCTGGAACAGTATTATAAGGAGCATTATGAACCGTTATCTGGGCTGGTATCACAGTGCTTTTTGAATACCATCGAAACAACGGTGAAGGAGCTTGAGGATGGCAGTATTTTTGTCATTACCGGGGATATTCCGGCTATGTGGCTTCGCGATTCAGCGGCACAGGTGAGACCATATGTCAGATTTGCCAAGGAAGATGAAGAATTACAGAAAATTCTGGAAAGTGTGATTGATAAGCAGGCAGAGTTTGTTTGTCTGGATCCGTATGCAAATGCATTTAATGAGACCAACAGCGGTGTCGGACATAGGGACGATACCAAGCTTAACGACCATGTATGGGAACGGAAATATGAGGTGGATTCCCTGTGTGCACCGTTATATTTGGCATACACCTATTGGAAGACAACGGGTATCGACCGTATTTTTACGGACAGATTCCGCGAGATGATTCGCAATGTAGTTAACGTATTTACGATTGAACAGGATCACAGACAGTCAGAGTATTATTTTAGAAGATATAATTGTGTAATCACCGATACCCTGCCGCAGAAAGGAAAGGGCCGCCCGGTCAATATTACGGGAATGACATGGTCAGGCTTCCGTCCCTCTGATGACTGCTGTACATACGGCTATCTGGTTCCGTCCAATATGATGGCAGTAAAGGCTTTGGGATACGCAGCAGAAATGGTAAGAGCCGGCTATCAGGATGAGGAGCTTGCAAAAGCGTGCGAAACACTTGCAGAAGAGATTCAGGATGGTATCCGTAACTATGCAATCGTGGAGCATCCTAAGTATGGAAAGATGTACGCCTTTGAAACAGATGGTTATGGCAATTACAATCTGATGGATGATGCAAATTCGCCCAGCCTTCTGGCTATGCCGTACCTGAATTACTGTGCTAAGGACGATGCATTGTATCAGAATACACGTAAGTTTATTCTTTCAACGGATAATCCGTACTACAAGATTGGTAGTGTGGCAAGAGGCGTAGGAAGCCCGCATACACCGGAGGGTTATATCTGGCATATCGGAATTGTGATGCAGGCATTGACTTCAACGGACAAAGAGGAGATTATGAATTGTCTGGAAATGCTGTCTAAGACGCATGCCGGTACAAATTATATGCATGAAGCCTTTGATCCCAATGAACCGGAGAAATATACAAGACCGTGGTTTGCATGGGCCAATACATTGTTTGCGGAATTACTTGTAAACCTGATGGAAGAGAATTTTTTTGAGAAATAACAGGCAGCAGAATCATAGAAGGGTAAGGACAGAAGGATGAAATTAGAAGGAAAGAAAGTATGGTTTTTAGGAGACAGCATTACGGAGGGTGTAGGTGCCTCCTGTAATGAAACACGTTTTTCGGAGGTGCTTTGGCGTAACGCTAAGCTGGGAGAAATCCGCAATTACGGAATTTCAGGAACCAGAATTGCCAGACAGCAGACAATCTGCAAGGATACAGAGTTCATGGATCTGAACTCCTATTCGGAAAGATTTCCGAAGATGGAGGATGGTGCGGACGTGATTGTTGTGTTCGGAGGAACCAATGATTACGGTCACGGAGACGCACCCTTCGGAAGCTTTGAGGACAGAACAATGGATACCTATTGTGGTGCATTACATTATCTGATGCGTGGACTGATTGAAAAATATCCCACAGCAGTGATTGTGTTTATGACACCGATACATAGAGAGGGCGAAAATATTGCAAACGAATCCAATCATCTTCCGCTGAAGGCATATGTTGATAAACTGAAAGAGACCGCGGAGTATTACTCCATACCGGTGCTTGATCTGTTTGCTTGTGGTGGAATCGCACCGGATATTCCGGCTCAGAAGGACGCATTATGCCCGGACGGACTGCATCCCAATGATGCAGGAAATGCCCTGATTGCTGCAAGACTGCAGGCATTTTTAGAGAATTATTAAGAACAATCCGGAAATCCTTGGAGGTTGAGATGATAAGGGTAGAAGAAATACTAAATCATAAAACCGGCGCAAAAATGACAGGCTATCTGCGTGAGGCAAACGGAGAAATGCCGGAGTATGCTAAGCGACCTGCGATATTAATTATACCCGGCGGAGGCTACAGCTTTGTATCGGAACGGGAGAATGAACCAATCGTGGTGTTCTTTTTGCAGAAAGGATATCAGGTTTTTTCGCTGAGATATTCCACGGGAGAGTACGCAAAGGACGACAGACCCTTTGTGGATGCTGCTCAGGCTATGCATACCATCAGGATCAATGCTGAGGCATGGAATGTGATTCCTGATAAAATTGCGGTTTGCGGTTTCTCAGCCGGTGGACATTTGGCAGGCTGTCTCGGTATCCTTTCCGGACAGAAGGAGCTGTGTGAGAAAGCAGGCTTGACGACAGCGCAGATCAGACCGAATGCACAGGTTCTGGCATATCCCGTGATAACCTCCGGTGAATATGCGCACAGAGGCTCCTTCGAAGAGCTTACAGGCTGCAATGAGGATTGTGAAGCAGCACAGAGATATTCCCTGGAGAAGCATGTAACTCCTGAGGCATCCCCCACCTTTTTGTGGCATGCAGTGGACGATGCTGCGGTTCCTGTGGAGAATTCCCTGTTTCTGGTACAGGAATTGCAAAAAAATAAAGTGAAATATGAGGCACATTTCTTCGCAAAGGGAGGTCATGGCGCTTCTGCCTGCAGCAAGGAAGTGAATAGCTTGAATACTCATGACGCACATTGGATGGAACTGGCGTCAGAGTGGTTATCCGATATTTTTGAATGGGAAATCTGATGCGGGAAGGAGGCTGAGGTTAAGACTGTCGCCTCTTGCGAGGAAGCATCAGCAGAATAGAACGGACACAAGAGAAATCAAAAGTTAAGTACAAACAAAAAATAAAGCAGAAAGTATAAGTAGGAGGACATTATGTTACAAAACGGTATTTATAAGATTGTTTCACCGAACGGAAAAACTGAAATTAGTATTACCCTGTCCGAGGAAGGAGCCTTACATTATTCGGTTGCTCAGGATGGAGTAGCAGTTGTCAATGAATCTGATATGGGTCTTGCTACAAGCATTGAAGATTTTACAAAGGGTCTTAAGTATTTATCTGAGGAGGATCAGGAGATTAACGAGACCTATCCCATGCTCAGCGGTAAGCGTAAGGTCTATACAAATCACTGCAATGAGAAGACAATTCATTTCGTGAAGAACGAGGTTGCATTTGATCTGGTTGCACGTTCCTATAATGACGGTGTTGCGTTCCGTTATATCATTAAGACTGCTGAGAGTCAGGATATGACCATTGCACCCAATGCAGAGATTACCACATTCAAAATCCCGGATCATTCCCGTTTCTGGTATATGCCCCGTGATAATAAGGATTTTATGTATGAGGGTAATTATGTCCTTGATAAGATTGGTGAAGCAGCAGAAGGAGCACTTCCTTCCCTGCCCATGCTTTATGAAACAAACGGAAAGACTGCATTGGTTATGGAGGCAGATCGCCATGGTACATACGTAGGCTCTCTTCTGAAGCTGGAAGCAGATGGCGTGATGAGAATGATTTTTGATATTGTACAGGAAACTCCTGTTACAACAAAAGCACCCTTTGTTTCTCCTTGGAGAACAGTTATCATCGGCAGCCCTGCAGACATCTTGCAGAATAATATGGTTGAGAATTTGAGCCCTGCTCCCGATCCGTCCTATGATTTCGAAAGCTGGGTAGAGCCCGGTGTGACTGCATGGTCCTGGATCAGCTTCTACGGCAGACAGGATGAGCCGGAGGTACATAAGGAGTTTATTGACCTTGCTGCAGAGATGGGCTGGAAGTATTATATACTGGATGAGCAGTGGCAGCCCAGAAGTGATAAGCAGGGTATCTGCTATGAGGGCATGAATGATTGGTTTGCTGACGTTAAGGCACATGCTGATGAAAAGGGAGTTAAGCTCATTGCATGGGTTAATAAGATGGATGTTGCCAAGAAAGAGGACAGACTTGCACGCTTCAAGGAGTGGTCGGAGGCAGGCATTGCCGGTATTAAGGTTGATTTCTTCTTCAATGACTCTCAGGAGATGATGCAGCTGTATGATGATATTTACAAGGATGCTGCGAAATATAAATTGCTGGTAAATGCACATGGTTCCAACCCGCCTTCAGGTGAGCTGCGTACCTTCCCCAATGCTCTGGCTCGTGAAGCAATCAGAGGACAGGAGCAGGGCGGAATCACCGTTCAGCAGTACACCCTGATTCCTTTCCTTCGTGCTGCAGTTGGTACGGCAGATGTTACGGAACAGCTTTACTCCAGAGATACTGAGAAAACCACGATGGGCTTCCAGATTGCATTGTCTACCCTGATTGAAAACGGTATGCATTCCATGGGTAGTAAGCCTCAGGAGTACGCAAGCATTCCTGCATCCATCGATTTGTACAAGAATTTCCCTCACAGATGGGATGATTTGTACGTAATCAATGCTGAGGTTGGCGTACAGGTGAATGTTGCCCGTAAGGCAGAAAATGTATGGTACGCTGCAGGTATCAGTGTGGATGAAAGAAGCTTCGGCTTTAAACCGGCATTTTTGGATGCTGATAAGACCTACGTTGCGACTGTTTACAGAGAGAAAGCCGGAGAAAGACAGGATATCGAGATGGAAACATTGAAGAATGTTACGGTTGATACAGAGCTTTCAGTAAAGGTTGCAAACGGTGGCGGTTATACCATTAGATTTGTTCCGGAAATGTAAGATTTCCCTTTGATTTTGATATCATCTGATAAAGGATAAAACATAGGCGAGGCGGATTAATTCCGGCCTCGCCTGTTTTTGATATAGAAAAATATTTCCGGTCCTTGCTTATTTACCGGCTAATACTGCATCGATTGCAGCTAATTCATCCGCTGTCAGGGTCATGTTCTCAAGAGCCTTAATGTTTTCTGTAATCTGCTCTGCTCTGGAAGCACCGATCAGTGCAGAAGTAACAACGGGATTGCGGAGTGTCCATACCAGTGCCAATTGTGCAAGTGTCTGACCGCGCTGCTGTGCGATTTCGTTCAGGGCACGGGTGGTCTTCAAAAGATCTTCGTTAATGTCGGAAGCCCTCAGGAAACGAGGATCATGGACAGCACGGGAATCAGCGGGGATACCGTTTAAGTAACGTCCGGTAAGTCTTCCCCCTGCGAGAGGACCAAATGCCATGATACCAACGCCCTCCTCCTCGAGAACATCGGTAAGACCGTGCTCGATGGAACGGTTAAACATATTGTAGTTGGGCTGGTGAATCAGCATATGCATACCCATATCCTTCAGGCAAGTGATTGCCTTTTTAGCCTGCTCCGGATTATAGTTGGAAATGCCGACATATAAAGCCTTGCCGCTCTTAACAATATCGTACAGTGCACCCATGGTCTCTTCGATGGGGGTGCCGTCATCAGGACGATGATGATAAAAGATATCTACATAATCCAGATTCATGCGCTTCAGGGACTGGTCGAGGCTGGCAATCAAGTATTTGCGGGAACCGTCGTTGCCGTAAGGCCCCTTCCACATATCATAGCCTGCCTTCGTGGAGATGATCAGTTCATCACGATGAGGATGCCAGTCACGCTTCATGTGTTCGCCGAAATTGCGTTCTGCCTCTCCGTATGGCGGTCCGTAATTGTTTGCAAGATCGAAGTGGGTGATTCCGTTATCAAAAGCAGTACGAAGAATCTGCTGCTGTACTCCGAAGGGAGTAATGTCGCCGAAGTTATGCCAAAGTCCCAAGGAGATAGCGGGGAGCTTCAGACCACTTTTACCGCATCTGCGGTAAGGCATATTGTCATAGCGGCCGGCAGCAGGAGTGTAAGGTACATATTGTGTATAACTCATGTCATTCCTCCTTAAAATCATTATTAGGTTTATAGAATATAAATACCTCATACAAAACCTTATCATAGGGAAAAACCTGCGTCAAGGCGGAAAGAAGCGTGGGAAAACAGTTTAGTTGTTTTGGTATGAAAAAAGCATAAAAAATAGTTCTTTTTGAACTGTTCCAAAAAGCAATATATGGTATAATAGTACAACGGGATAAATGAAAACCTCATGAGTGCAGAACGCAATCATGAGGTGCAGGTGTGAGTATCCGGAGTTACTCTCATGGAATAGGCGGTTTGCTTATATTGCGCGGGAGCGTCTCCGAAGTACTTACTGAACGTGGCACTGAAATTAGCAATGCTGTTGTATCCGCAGGCTCTTGCAGCTTCAGCAATCGTGGTTCCGCCCTTAATCATGGAATAAGCCATGTTCATGCGAACGAGAGTGGTAAACTGTTTGATCGTCATATTGGTGCTGCTTGAAAAATCAGCGGTGAGCTTGGCGCGGCTGATAAAGAACCGGGTTGCCAAGGCGTCCAGCGTAATAGGCTCGCTGTAATGCTGCACAATGTACTGCATGACATTGTTGATATAAGGTGCTTTGTTTTGACCGAGAAGATCGTTTTCGGGAGAATGGTACCTTGCCAGCTCATAGAGTAAGAGGCAGGTAAGCGTATCCCGACTGCCGTCATCCGGACTCAGGGCGAGATAACGTTCGGTATAATGCTGTAAAATTTCTTTCATCTCCCGGGTCAGACGGATTACGGTCATGTTAGAATTTTTAAAAAAACGAACGGTTTGGGCAAGGGGAGTAACGGTGTTTAGCGTATTGTCATCGAAATTAATGATAAAGCGCTTATAATGTCCGTCCGTAAGTGTTGCGCGATGAAGCGTGTAGCTGTTGTGAAGAATCACAGCAGGCGCATCTACCTCAACGACCTCAAGATTATTTTCAACCTGCAGACGACCGGATATAAGAAAGAGCAGCTCGTTGTGGTTGTGCATGTGACAGCAGGGCATGTCATAAGAGCAGGAAGATTTATAGGCGGTTGTCTGACCGTTATTTACCAAAACACTTGATATATCCATGCTTGTACTCCGTTTCTGAATCTGAACTATCAATACCAAAATACATA
>CAYOHU010000011.1:0-17181 GCA_964403845.1 uncultured Acetatifactor sp. | reverse complement strand
TATTGACAGGAATCAACTGCAGCGAAGAAATATTTAAAATCAGAAAAATGCACATCTCATTACTGGCGACACGATTTCCTACGGAAGCTACACTGCCTGCCTTCTCTGCTGTCTCTAAGTAGTTCACATTCCCCCGTTCTCTCTCCAGCTGTGCCAACGCCTCCATCGCCTTTAAGCCTGCCGGCGTACACGCCCAGCCAAGCCCCATCACGTTTGCAATAATATTTGTTGCTATGTAGCCCAACGCAGGATGTTCCTGCGGAATTCCCGGAAACATGAATCTCAAGAACGGAGCGATTCCCTTTGTCATTTTCCGGATCAGACCGGTCTTCTGTGCGATTTCCATCAATCCCATCCAGAAAGCCATTACCCCCGCCATGGTAATGCATAGGGAAATAGCCTCTCCGGCGCTGTCCAGTGCTGCATTGGTCACATGCTCCATATTGCCTGTGCATGCCGCATAAATAACCCCCAGTAAAATCATAACCGCCCAAATATAATTCAACATAATCATTCTCCTTATGTTACCGTTTTGTTCAGTATATGCTGAGAATCCACCAATTTTGACACCGGACAAAAAAGTACCCCAAAGACCGTTCCGACCCTTGGGATACCTTATCATACCGTTGATGCCTTCTATATAAGAGAATTATACGAAATCTTCATCCTCTTTTTTTAGATAATACCTTCTTGTTGCACCAAGAATCACAATACCTGCTACCAATGCCATAACTCCCCACAGGACTACAGTATTGTCACCTGTCTTAGGAGAAGCGGTCGGATTCACCACTGCTCCGCTACCGGAAGTATTTGTATTGTTGTTATGATTGGTACTTCCTCCCGTAGTTCCTCCGGTGCTTCCTCCCGTGGTTCCTCCGGTGCTTCCTCCGGTAGTGCCTCCGGTGCTTCCTCCCGTGGTTCCTCCGGTACTTCCTCCCGTGGTTCCTCCGGTGCTTCCTCCCGTGCTTCCTCCGGTACTTCCTCCCGTGGTTCCTCCGGTGCTTCCTCCGGTACTTCCTCCCGTGGTTCCTCCGGTGCTTCCTCCGGTGCTTCCTCCCGTACTTCCTCCCGTGGTTCCTCCGGTACTTCCTCCCGTAGTTCCTCCGGTGCTTCCTTCCGCATAGGTCAACGCATAGGTAGAGAACTCATATGCCTCAATGGTTACGGTTCCCGGATTGGAGTCCAGATCCGGCAGTACCTTCGCAACGCCGTTATGTACATAAATAACAGAGAAGGTACGTCCCTCCGCAATAAGCTCCTGTGGAATGGGAATTACAATTCTGAGCTTACCTGCTGTCTCAGGTACGGGTGTCAATGCATTATTACCAATCTTCTTGAACAAATTAATATCAAGGTACAGACCCACTGTCTTTCCGTCCAAAAGTGCTTCAATCTTAGCCTTGTCTGTAGAATCCACATCAGCCATTTCCAGCTTATCTATATTCAGGATGATTTGAATATCCACACCTGCTTCAATCAATGCTTTTTCTTCCGCGGTCAAAATTGCATTTTGAGCAGCTTCCGCATCTTCCAGGCTTCCTTCCCCCTGATCCTCTATCGTGATTTTTCCTCTCACAGGGGTTACATCGATGTAGTCAAAATTCAACCAATTGCTCCAGCTGTCGTGAGGACCTGTAATCAGCAGCTGATTGAAGCCCTTTTTCAGCGTTACGGTAAATTCAGAGTAACAAACTGTGTTCCAGCTACCGCCTTCATTGTTGATCGCATAGTACTTGCTCTCCTGATCATTTACCTGATATACGCCCTGCATATTAGCACCATTTCCGTTCGATGCAAGCTTGACACGATAATCACCGGCTTTTTCTGCATATATGGTGAAGTTTGTATAATTCAAGCCACCTGTTACAACATCAGAGCCGATTGTAAAGGAAGTATTTTCCGTTCCCATACCGCCGACGCCTTGATGTGCGGGACCTGAGTAGGTCAGATACTCACTATCCTGTACCTCAACAACTTCATTTGCTGCCTTTGAAGATTTTGTATCATAAAACTCTGCTTCATAACGCTCAGTCTGCGTTTCCTCGTCTACTACAACAATTTCCGAATTACAGATTTTGATATAGTCAATATCATACCAGCCTTCACCGATTGCACCGGAAATATAGATGGTATTGCTGCCCTCTTTCAGCGTTACGACCATACTCTTCTCATATATTACATTCCATGGATGGGAAGGATCTATGGCAGGAAGCTCAATCACCTGACTTTCTGCACTATTTACCTTTACCAGACCTACCTTGTCATCATCACCGTTATATGCCATCACCAGTTTGTAATCACCCGCTCTGGGAGCTACTACTTCGAAAGCCACATAACGGATATTGGACCAGTCAGCTTCCACATCCTCCACTGAGATATCGGGAACATTCAGGTAGCCTACATTCATTCCCTTGGAGCAGAAATCCTGCGAGCCCATTGTACCACCTACAATAGTGGCATTTTCTGCTTCATAATGAAGCCAGCCGCTTGGCTCTCTCACAGAATCTACTGCGGAAGACGGTTTCACATCAATATAATCCACATTCGCATAATGTGCGTAATCAATAAGGGTTCCCGAAAGCAATAAGGTGTTAAAGCCTTCTTTCAGGTTTACTTTGAAGGAATAGGTGTTGGGAATATTCCAGTTACCACCTTCGTTATCCAGTGTTATTACTTGATTTTCCCCGTCATTCAGACGATACAGTGCTTTCATGCCGTTTGCTCCGGCACCGGTGTATCCCCAGACTACGGTATATTCGCCTGCTTCCTCAGCATAAATTGTAAAATTAACATATTTAATATTTGACCAGTTAAACGCAACATCCTCCGGAGCAGTATCACTATTGATATTCTCCACACCATAGCCGCCGGAGTAGAAGCCCTGAGAATTTACTGTAGCGTTGGTATAATAATCTTCTGCCTCATATCTGGTGTACACATCATTGGTTCCAAGAGGTACATTAATGAGATCGATACAGTCCAGATTTATCCAACCTGTATTATTCAAGGTTCCGGAAATGTAAATCTCGTTGCTTCCCTTGGCCAGTTCAACAGTGATCACCTGTTCATACAGGGTATACCATTCACCACCCTGTCTGTGGGGAAGCGACACTACCTGATTCTCCCCGGCATTTACCTTCACAAGAATCTCTTTATCATCATTACCATTATAGTTCATGGAAAGTAAGTATTTCCCTGCCTTAGGGGCATCAACAGTAAATTTCACATATTTAATATTGGACCAGTCATCCGTAACTGTCGCTGCAGTAGCATCATTTCTATCCATACTGCCTGCAGCGGCTCCGCCGGAATATTCAGCAACATCTGAGGCAACTGCACCACCTACAATCGTTGCTACCTCTGTATCCTCAGCCTCATAACGTGACCATCCGCTGTAGGTATCTAATTTCAGGGCATCCACTAAATTCAAATCCTTATCGTACAACTGGAAGCTCTCGTCTCCGTTAATGGAGTAGCTCTGTACCAGTACGTCTAAAGTGTCTGCTCCCTTCTTCGGCACAACGCCTACATAAGTATCTGTAGCCACCGATTTAAACGCTACCGTGGTAGAAGAAACATAACGAGCCTTAAATTTCTCTGTACTACCAACGGCATCTGCCGTTGCATACATCTTCTTATCTGACATATTTACACTGATATATTTACCGGCTGCTGTCTTCAAAGAAACTGTTCCGTCATCATTATTGACAAGCGTAAAGGGTACTATGCTTTCACTACCAAGATTCTTAGCCTCTTCCGTTGCTGCAACGACAGAGGATTCTCCATCACAGGTCAATACCTTCATGGAAGCATTTCCAACCACATAGTATTCTCCATTTGCAATATCTGCATATTTGGGTTCCAGGGTATTGGAAACTGTAGCTGCCTGATACCATTTGCTTGTCACTGCGGTCAACGTGGTATTCTCTTCAACCTCGTTCATCCTCTGATACCAAGCCTTAATCTCCTCTTTCGTAGCCGTCTCCAGATCAATCTTATTGTTAAACTCTTCCTTATGATGGAACTGTCCCCACATACCATAGTCTGCCGTGGTTTTATAAGTCCAGGTTGTCCAGTTAATACCGGATTGCACAAGAAGCTCTAAGCCTTCATCCCATGCATCAGGATTATTGAAATAGCTGAATTCACCCATATAAGCAGGGACATTATAGTCTGCATTCCTGATTGCAGTCAATTTGGACTCCATATTAGCAATCTGCTGACCGTTTGTATTATCATAATCATCATAAAGATAATTGTGATACTCATACATAATATTGCTCCAGCCATACTGTATAGGATTCGGAAGGTCTACCGGATCCCAGGTTGCTTCCATAATGATTACATGCTTGGAATCCACCTGACGGATGGTATCATACGCCTTGTCGTAAATATTCCAGAGCATCGTATGTAACTCATCCGCAGAAAGCTTAGAGTTATAACGATAGGTACAGTAAGGCTCATTTAACAGGTCATAGCCGGCCACAGCCGGATTATCCTTATAACGCTCTGCAATTACCTTCCAGATTTTATAATACAGCTCCTGATTAGCTGCTGCATTGTCACCGAAGAAGAACTCAGAAGCTGCTTCCTTAGCGTCTCCGCCATCTACACCGGAATGGTCACTACCATTTTGGGAGCCGGGTGCACCATGTAAATCAAGAATCACATACATTCCCCTTTGACCCGCCTGTTGCACAAACCAGTCCATGCGCTCAAAGGCCTTTGCATAGGGGTCTGTATTCACACCGCTACCGTTACCGCTGCTGACATTACCTCCGCTAACACTGCCGCCGCTGACGGATGATGTCTCATCATATCCATAGAATACACCATTCTCATCTACTAAATTGCGCCACCAGAAAGGCAGACGAATACAGTTCATCCCCAGTCTGGCACAATTATCAAAGTCAGCCTCTGTCCAATAGCTGTCCTGATAAGCATCAATAATCTCTAACATTTCTTCTTTGCCGAAGCGTTCCGTCAATTTCTCATAGACAGTTGCTTCATCTTTTACATTTGCAGTACTTTTCGTAGGAGTCATCCAAAACTCCTGCAACAGATAACCACCTGCATTGGTACCTCGCAGATTCACCACGTCACCGTTCTGATTTACCAGATTCTTACCGCTGGTCTCTAAAAAGTCCGCATCGGTAATTGCTGATGCGGCACTGCTGTTTTCAGCATGCACATACGTCGGCATTGCTGTAACTGCTAATGCTACAGCAAGAGAAAGTGCCAACCCTTTCATTCCCTTTCCAAGCCCTTTCATACCTACCTCCTAAATATTAATCAGCTTCCGAAATAAAAACGTTTTTATTTTGGGGATAAAAAAAATTTGCACAGTCTGCAAAGACTAAAAACGTTTTTACGCTTTTTACTCTAGCATTTAGCCCAATCATTTTCAAGTACCAAATATATTTTTGTAAAAAAGTAACAAAAAAAATGGATTGTATCTAATTAAATACAACCCATTTTGGATATTTTGACAATTGTGCCCCCGCAATTTATATAAAATTTGCGAAAACAGATGCTGACACAACCGTCATAATTCCTGCAACCACGATGGAGAGGCTGCTCATGGCTCCTTCAATCTCACCCATCTCCATCGCCTTTGTAGTTCCCAACGCATGGGATGCCGTTCCGATCGCCAGTCCTTTTGCAATAGGCTCCTCAATTTTGAAAAGCCTGCATATCAGTTCAGCATTGATGGTTCCGAACAGACCGGTGATGCTGATTGCCACCACTGTAATTGTCACAATTCCTCCCATCTGCTCCGAAATGCCCATCCCAATTGCTGTGGTGACAGACTTGGGAAGCAGCGTTATGTATTGCTCATGATTCAGTCCAAACGCCAGACTCATCAGGAAAATACTCACCATAGCGGTAAGTACACCCGCACCGACTCCTCCCAGAATTGCTTTGGGATGGGCTTTTAGCAGCTCCAGCTGTCGATACAGAGGAATTGCAAGACTAACTGTGGCCGGGGTGAGAAAATAAGTGATATACTGCGCCCCTTTATTATATCCTTCATACTCTATATCAAAGAAAACCAGAAATGCCACAATCATCAGCACGGAAATCAGAACCGGGTTGGCAATTGCCAGCTTTGTTTTCTTCTTGACCCAAAGCGCTATCTGAAAGCACAATAAGGTAAGAACTACACCGAAGAAAAGGGAATGCATCAATACTTCTCTCATGCTGCCGTACCTCCCTTCGTCTCCCTGCGTCGCTTATCCCGCCTGATAATATACTGGGCTACTCTTCCCGTAATCCCCATAATCAGAATGGTGGAAACAATCGCTATCACACATAAGGGAATCAGCATTTCCTGCAGTGCTTCAACGCTGGTCATGATCCCCACCGTGGGTGGGACAAACAGAACTGACATAATCTCCACCAAAAAATCTGCCGCGCCCTCCACCTTCTCCAGAGGAATCAGCTTAGTGGTCAGCCCTGCCAGCATTAACACCAAACCATACACGCTTGCTGCAACGGGAAGAGGGATCAGGTATTCCATCAATTCCGCAATCAAAGAAATTGTAAGAATGACTGCCAGCTGCTTCACAAATTTCATAGTACTCTCCATTCCGCCGCGCTGTAGTTGCGGCACAAATAATTCCGAAAACGCTTTTATATCTGATGACGCACTACACCGTACTCATCATCCAATCGGAAATACGGGCATTCCCGCTGACTGCCCGATAAAAAACGATACATTTCATCCTCATCCAGATTCACCAGACAGCAATAGCATTCATACTCTTCATCATATACATAATTGACACACATGTCACAGCTTCCGTTTGCCATTTTTTCTCCCTTTTCCACAGGGCACAGTCCGTCAATTCAGCTCCGCCCTGCTCTCTCCATAATTTCTACTCTTCCTTCACATGCAGATGTTGATAGATTTCCCTTTTTCCTACCCCTCTGTCCCTTGCCACCTGCTTCATTGCACTTTTGCTGTCCATTCCCTGATTCTCATAAAAAGCCATATGTTCATCGATACTCATACTCTGCCAGGAAGCAATCTCTTCCTCTCTCTTTTCCTCCTGACTCTTCCCTTCAAGAACCAAAACATATTCTCCTCTGGGTTCCTCTTTTCCATAATATTCCAAGGCTCTTTCCAGAGTAGTGGGCATGACGGTCTCAAATTTCTTGGTCAGTTCCCGGCACAAGGTAATCCTTCGCTCCCCCAGTGCACCATACAACTCCTCCAGGGTTCGCACCAAATGATGGGGAGCCTCATAGAGAATCATGGTTCTGCTCTCGCAGGCAAGCTCCTCCAGCACCGCCCTTTTCTCCTTTTTATCAGCGGGAAGAAATCCCTCAAAACAGAATCTTCTGGTGCTGAGACCGGATAAGGTAAGAGCTGTAATACAGGCAGCCGGACCGGGCAGGGAGGTTACCGCCACTCCATTCTCGTGGCACATCCGTACCAGAACCTCCCCCGGGTCTGAAATTGCCGGAGTACCCGCGTCAGTAATCAATGCAATATCCTGACCTCCAAGCAGCTGTCCGATCAGTTGTCTGGCTTTCTCCACCTTGTTATATTCATGATAGCTTGTCATAGGTGTATGAATATCAAAATGATTTAACAGCTTGATACTGTTACGCGTATCCTCAGCCGCAATCACATCCACGCTTTGTAATGTTTCCACTACTCTGGGTGTCATATCTCCCAGATTACCAATGGGAGTTGCACACAAAAATAAAGTTCCTGCCATATTCTGCGTCTCCTGTTATTTCTGACTCCATACTCTGCTCTGTATGAAAGAGCCGGTTTCTGTGTTCTTTTATTCCTGCCTGTCAATAGCCGTAAATATCATATATCTCCTGTGTATATACACCCTGACTCTCGTACACAATCAATGGTTTCTCCACTGTCATTCTGGGCTTCCCACCGCGGACGCCCTCCAGCAGAACCATATTCGGCTCCTTATCCACATAGGGATACACCAATTGCATTCGTTTCGGCTCCAGCTTATATTGTGACATTATTGTCACAATTTCCGCCAGACGAAACGGTCGATGAACCATAAAGAAATGTCCGCCCGGCTTCAACAGCTTTGCCGCCTGACTGACCACATCCTCCAGTGTACAAAGAATTTCATGTCTGGCAATGGCTTTCGGAGCATCCGGATTGGTCAGGCCATGATTGCCGATCATATAGGGCGGATTACAGGTGATACAATCAAAAGAAGCAGACGGGAAAAGATTGCCTGCTTCTTTGATATCTCCTGTTATAATGTCAATCTTTTCGGTAAGCCCGTTAAGTGCCACACTTCTGCGAGCCATGTCTGCACTTTCTTCCTGAATCTCAAGCCCTGTCAGATGTTTACACTGATAGCGAGCCTCCATCAGAAGAGGAATAATTCCTGTTCCGGTCCCCATATCCAGCAGGGTGTGCTCCTTATCCGCATGGGCAAATCCACACAATAATACCGCATCCATACCAAAACAGAACTTCTCCGAATTCTGGATAATGTGATAGCCGTTTCTCTGTAATTCATCCAATCGTTCATTCATTTTCAGATTGATTGTCATGATTCTGTGCTTTCCTTCCCGATCCATCCCCCTGCCTGTCGCGTCTCTGTCTTTTGCCGTGGTAACCATTCTGTCTGTCTTCCTGTCTGTTATTACGATTATCCCTATGACCTTCCTGGTTATTACTTCTGTTCCACTGCTTATGATTCTGACGATTTTCCTGTCTTACATCACTTCTTCTGTCCTGACGTTCTTCCTGTCTTGCATCATTTCTTCTGTCCTGACGCTCTTCCTGTCTTGCATCATTTCTTCTGTCCCGACGGTTTTCGTGTCTGTTGTCGCCTCTTCTGTCCTGACGTTCCTCCTGCTTTCTCTCGGGCTTACGCTCTTCCTCCTGCGCACTCTCCTGCTGCTCTTCCCGTTCCAAACGCTCAAGCTCCTTCAATTCTTCCTTGGACAGATCCATCTTCTCCTTCTTGCCCTGTTTTCTCTTAAAGGAAAGCCTGTCTACCTCATACTCACGAATTTCCTTCTCATCATTACCCAGATCAACAATTACCTTTACCAACTGACGCAGCACATTAACACTCTGTACCTCGCCCTTATAACCATCCTCGGTGGTTACCCAATCACCCACGTTAGGCAGCTTACGGTTCAGTTCCTCGTAGGTATCCTCCTCATTCTTCAGGCAGCACATCAGTCTGCCGCAGACTCCCGAAATTTTAGTAGGATTCAGAGACAGATTCTGCTCCTTTGCCATCTTAATGGACACAGGAATGAAATCAGAAAGATAGCTGTGGCAGCAAAGAGGACGTCCACAGATACCAATCCCTCCCATAATCTTGGTTTCATCTCTGACACCAATCTGACGCAGCTCGATTCTTGTTTTGAATACACTCGCCAAATCCTTTACCAGCTCACGAAAATCGATTCTTCCGTCCGCTGTAAAATAAAACAAAACCTTATTATTGTCGAAGGTATACTCCGCATCAATCAGCTTCATTTCCAATTCATGCTTGTGAATTTTTTCCAGACAAATCTTGAATGCCTCTTTTTCCTTTTCCTTATTCGATGCCTCCTGTTCACAGTCTCTCTCCGTAGCAATACGAATAACAGGCTTCAGGGGCTGAATCACCTTATCATCTTCCACTTCCCTGATATCGGATACCACCGTACCAAACTCAATTCCTCTGGCTGTCTCCACGATAACGTGGTCGCCTCTCTTTATCTCAAACTGTAAGGGATCAAAGAAATAAATCTTGCCCGCTGTACGAAATCTTACACCAATTACTTTTGTCATATCTATCTACCTCACCGGCGCTTTCCGCGCATTCTAATAAAAAAAAGTTTCCTTTGCCATTGTATCATATATCTCGATATCTGCAAAGAAAACTTTTTAGGGATTGATTCATCTGCCGAACATCGCCTTTCGATGTTCATAAGCATCAACATATTTCCCCCTCATCCTACATAAGCTCTCGTGATTACCACCTTCTCCGCTTTCCACCTGCATACATGATGCAAATCGATGATATAGGACTTATGGATTCTCACCAATGGGAACTGCTCTGTTTTCTTCTGCCACTGCTTCAAGTTCTCATTTAACAATTCTCTCTCAGCTTTTGTGTGCAGATAAGTGTAGTTCCCCGCTGATTCTAAATAGTAAATATCCTCTAGCTATATGTAGACTTTATGATTCCTGCTGCATATTCCAGCATCACAAATTCCAATCGAAAACGCTCTCCGTATCCCCTCTTAGCCGTTCTCTTTGATTTCCAACATTAGCAATTCCATGGTCAGTTCAAAATTCACATTGGCATCCAAGCGGTTCTTGGCCTTCTGTAATGCTTCAATGACACCTTCGATTCCTTCATAGCTGCTTCTGAGGGCAATTTTTCTAAGAGACTGGATTTCTTCGCGGAATACCAGATGATTCACATCATTGGTGGCCTTGAACAGCAATACATCCCTGTACCAGATCGCCATGATGTCCAAATAATCATTTACCTCCAATTTGAATTCATTGATTTTCTTAATCGCTGCAATGATCTCATGCAGCTCCATATCCTGAATGTATTTTAAGAGGGATAAAGCCTCCGACTTTACAGTTTCAAAATCTTCGCTGGCGGCAAGCAGTCTGGCTTTACCGATATTGCCTCGGGCAAATGCCACGCAGACCTCCGCCTTGTAATCAGGAATCTGCATCTGCTCCATCAGGTATTTTTTTACCAATGCATCAGCAACAGGCTTCATATTCAATACTACGCATCGACTGAGAATTGTGGGCAGTAAGGCATTTACATTGGTGGTCAGGAGCATAAGCACTGCATATTCAGGCGGCTCCTCCAGGGTCTTCAATATGGCATTCTGCGCCTGCACCGTCATCTTCTCCGCTTCATTCACAATATATACTTTATAGGGGCTGCTGTAGGGTTTGATGGCCACATCATTATTAATTTGCGCTCGGATATCATCTACACTGATGGTATTGGGCTTCTCATGAGTCACACGAATAATATCCGGCTGGTTGTCAGAAAGTGATTGCCTACAGGAATGACACTCCTGACAGGGATTCACGTCCCCCTTCTCACACTGCAACGCCATGGCAAATATTTTTGCAATAAATTCTTTGCCGGCAGCTTTCTCTCCATTGATAATATACGCATGGGAGATTTTTTTGGTAGCCAGTGCATTCTGTAAATGTTCTTTCAGCTGTTCCTGCCCGACAATATCCTGAAACGTTGCCATAAACACCCTCCTCATAGGTATCTCAAAGCGCTCTTCGTGCTATGATGCCTGTTTATCAACACTTCCTTTCACCCGGCGCAATTATGTAAAGATGTCCAGCAATAATCCGCGAATCTCTCCGATTTTGTTTAGAATGCTCAGATTATCCTTTTCGTCCTTCATTAACTCCTGCGCCAGCTGATCCAGATTCTCATCCACCAGACGAATGATTCCGTATACCCTGTGCCGTCCTCTTCTGTCCAGATAATTCTCCCGGGAAAAAGAATGGGAACGAGTCACCACCTCATTCAGAAATTCTTTTACCAGACCGCGATAATGCTTCATATCTTTTACATCGCGCTTTTTGGCAAGCTTTTCACCTTCTACGGTAATAGCCTCCATCAGAGAGGAAAGCTTCGTCTGCAGCTCCGCTTCCTCTATATGACTGGCAAGCGTGAACTTAAAGCTTCCGTCCGTGGGTGTAGTCTGATTCACCTGACCGGTAGGTGCAGCCTGCGTCACTTGATTCACTTTAATTTCCATCCGCTCACCCGCCTTTCTCAAAAGCCTCCGGTTCTCTTAAATCACAGTCCTTCTTTTCTCACTATCTGAAAAGCTGTTCTGCTTACTATATCGGCTACATTGCTCTTATTATGAATTCTCCCGTATGTATTCCTGAATTTCTGCAATACATTTTTGAAGGTCGTCATTGTAGAATCTTCGTTTGATTCCTGCCTCCCGGATCTTCTCCTCCGAGAAATCCGCACTGTCCGCCAGAAATCTGCGGCACATCTCTTCATATTTCTGATTCTCAGGCTTTCTCTCGCGATCCAATGCCCTCTGCAATCTGACTCCATCATCTAATTCTACCATAACCGGTAGTATTTTGTCCTCGCCAAAATAATCCTTCAGCTTGCAATAAGACTCAATGGTGCCAATCAGAATGTAGTTTTTCTGTTCTGCCAAAAGCTGTCCGTCGTCCACTGTGAAGTAACGCCATAGTCCGTGGCAGGTATGATACTCTCTGTGTTCGATAATCTTACCGGCCTCCTTTAGCCTCTGAAATCCGTCTTCGTCTGTAAAATAATACTCCACACCATTCTCTTCTCCCTCTCTGATCGGACGGGTGGTATAAGACACAATCGTATCCAGCTCTCCTGCATCTTGATTCAATAATTCCTTGAAAATGGTATCCTTCCCTGTGGAGCTCTTCCCCATAAGGCATACAATCTTCCCCATTGCTTATTCTACCTCAACTACACGTATCATATTTGTCCTTCCGGCAATCCCAAGCGGTACTCCTGCAGTAATTACCACGGTATCTCCCGAGCTTACATATCCTGCTTTTTTTGCTGCCTCCACAGCATCCTCAAACATCTCTTCTGCATCTTCCTCTTCCTTCAATAGGATAGGATTCACACCCCAGAGAAGATTTAATTGCGCACACACTCTCTCGCTCATGGCGCAGCCAATTACCTGACATCCCGGTTTAAATCTGGATATTGCTGCCGCTGTAAATCCGGATAGTGTAACGGTGATAATAGCAGCTGCATTTAAATCCATGGCAGTAGTACATGTTGCATAGGCTATTGCAGTTGTGATATCATCCTTTGCAGCTTCGCTATGCTGAGCCATTCTGTGTCGGTAATCAATATCTTTTTCTGCACTCTCCGCAATTCTTGCCATTGTTTTCACAGCTTCCACAGGATAAAGACCCGCTGCACTCTCGCCTGACAGCATGATGGCAGTCGTTCCGTCATAGATTGCATTGGCTATATCCGTAGCCTCTGCTCTGGTCGGTCTTGGATTTTTAATCATGGATTCCAGCATCTGTGTTGCTGTAATGACATGCTTTCCCTGAGCATTGGCAAGCTTAATCATCTTCTTCTGCATAACAGGTACTTCTTCCAAAGGGATCTCTACTCCCATATCTCCACGGGCAACCATAATACCGTCGGAAACCTCTAAGATTTCTTCCAGATTCTGAATACCCTGCATATTTTCAATTTTCGCAATAATCTTCATATCGCTGTTACGCTCCTGAAGGATTTTGCGAATCTCCAAAATATCCTCCTTACATCTGGTAAAGGATGCCGCAAGAAATTCAAAGCCCATCTCCACTCCAAATAAAATATCAGCTTTATCAACCTCACTGATATAAGGCATGGACAAAGCTGCTCCGGGAACATTGACGCCTTTATGATTGGATACGAAGCCTCCGTTAATCACGCGGCAGACGATTTCTTCTCCTTCAATTGCCTCCACCTGCATCTCAATCAGACCATCATCAATCAGGATTGTTGTTCCGACAGATATGTCATTTTTCAGGTTTTTATAAGAAATGGTTGCCTTCTGGGCCGTTCCCAGCATTTCCTCGGTTGTCAGTGTGAAACTCTGACCCTCTGCCAGCTCTACTTTGCCTCCCTCAAAATCACGCAGACGTATTTCGGGACCTTTCGTATCCAGCAACGTGGCTACGGGCAGATTCAGCTCCTTTCTCACCTGAAGCACTCTTTCCAATTTTGCCTTCTGCTCCTCATGGGTTCCATGGGAGAAATTAAAACGGGCAACATTCATTCCTGCCAGCATCAGTTCCTTCAGTTTCTCTGCACTTTCGCTTGCAGGTCCAATCGTACAAATAATTTTTGTTTTTCTCATAAGCTCCTCTTTCACCTTCTCAACACTCTGATTTTTCGGACATTACAGTCTTCCTGCACGCCCTGAACCTTCAGCTGTTGTTCTAAATATGATATGATTTGACGATACATCTTATCCGTCAATATCTCTCCCGGTACCAATAGCGGAATTCCCGGTGGATATAAATTTATAAACTCTCCTACATATCTTCCGATAGCCTCCTGTAAAATCACAAGCTCAGCCGGCATATCCCATGCATCACTTAATGCAATGGCTCCGGATACCTTCTCCGGCAGGGAGAAATAATGTATTTTGAAAGTAGCATCAGGTTTTAACACACCACTTGACATCCGTGCATCAATATCAAGCAAGGCAGCCGTCATTCTCTCGTAGGCCTCTTCTTCATCACCCACGGTAAACATGGCTAGACAATAGCTTTCCGCCGCCATTTCCGTCTGCAGATGATATTCCTCTAACAGAATATCATATAACCGCTGTCCGGACAAACCAAATCTTTTGGTGGATATGACAAGCTTTCCAATATCCTGCCTTCCCTTTTCTAATGCAACAAATTCCAGACACTTACACGCAGAAAGTTGCTCCATCATCCTTCTGTATCTCATGCAAAAGAGATTCAAAAGCTCCTGCCCCCGCTGCTCCATTAAATGTAATGCATTGTCAATACTTGCCATTAACACATAAGATGGGCTGCTTGTTTGATAAATATGCAGAAAACGACGCAATCTGTCTCTATGAATCAGGTTACCACTCACATGTAAAAGTGCAGTCTGGGTCATTGCCGGGAGTGTTTTATGAACACTGTGTATCACCAAATCCGCTCCTGCCTGACAACTATTTGCCGGAAGCCCTTCATTCCATCCCAGATGCGCCCCGTGCGCCTCATCAACAATCAGAGGAATTCCTCTTTCATGAACAATTTGCGCAATCCGCTCCACATCCGCAATTCTTCCTTCATATGTAGGGGACACCAATAGCACCGCATCGATATTCGGTTCGCTGTTCAAAGCTCCCTCAACCTGTTCCGGTGTAATCGCATCATTTATATCATACTCTTCCATAATAGCAGGATAAAGATAAGAAACTGTTAATTTTTTTAAATATACCGCATGATACGCGGACTTATGACAATTTCTTGCCATGAGAATATGACCGCCCACCGGAAGTGCTGCACTGACAGCAGCCAAAATACCACAAGTACTTCCGTTTACCAGATAGAAGCTCTCCTCCGCACCATAGAAACAGGCGGCTTTTTCCTGTAAATTTCGCAGAAGCTCCTCCGGCTGATGCAGATTGTCAAAGCCGTCAATTTCCGTAATATCCAGCTTAAGGAGCTGTTGCGGCAGCGCACCGCACAATCTACGCTTGTGTCCCGGCATATGATACGGATAATAATCCGATTCGGCATATTCTTTGAGTTTATCATATAAATGTACTTCTGTTTCTTTCACGCTTTTAAATCCTATTCCCTTGTCGCAGGCATTTGCTAACCTATACCGGTCGCTTTTGAATTAGCGGCTCATAAATATCCCGGCTTCTCGTTAGTACGTGATTCAAAATCCCCTACACTAATAATAATAGCAAATAATCGGGAAGCCCTCCGACATGTATTGATAAATTGCCTCCGCTTTATCAAGCGGCAAATTTAAACATCCATGAGAACCGTTGGTAAGATAGATATCCCCTCCGAATTCTGTTCTCCAGGTGGCATCATGCATACCGAAATTACCGTAAAAGGGCATCCAATAGGACACAGGAGTCTCATAATTGGCTCCGCGCAGCACAGCATTTGTAGTCTTGTAGGTGATTCCAAAAATTCCTGCCGGAGACAGACAGCCCGGGGAATTGGGATTTCCTGACACGAAATCCGTCTCTAATACCAAGTCCCCCTTCCAGTAAAGATACAGATGCTGATTCGTTAAATCCGCCTCCACATAGGAATTTCCAATGTCGTTTTTCCCTATCCATTTACCTTCTTTGGCATATGCGGGAGTTCTGTCTTCAACAGCTCCCTGATAAATCAATTCTAATAAATTCCGGGTCTCACCCTCTCTGTCCGTTTTCCAACCGTAGGATTTTCTTTGAAGCGTAAGCTCAACACCAAGAGTAGTTGTGAAGGTATGCGTCTTTCCGTAGGTATCCTGTTCCTTTGCCAGATTTGTAACAAACTCCGCCACCGCTTCTTCATCGAGCTGAGGCATGTGTTCGTCAAAAGATACCCATTCAGAAATCAGAGCTTTGTCCACAATTACCCTTTCACCATTCCAATCGTATGTAATAACGGTTCCCAACCATTTATTCGCTTTTTCAACACCCTCAATCAGCTCCTGATCTTCGGATGTCAGGGCAGCCTTAGTATAACAATCCAGCTCCTGTAAATCAATTTCGGTTTGGTGCATTTCTACGGCTTCGCATATCCACTCAATTGCAGACTCTGTCTCTAACTGTGTTCCCATGGTTTCCGGAATAATCTCATAACCGTTTTCTTCGGAGTATTCACTGATATAGGCATCCTGCGGTTTCTTCCCATGCATGAAGGCATCCCAGCTTGTCACAAATTCCTTCAACATCTGTTCGTCAAATTCAATACCCTGTTCCAAATGATAGGAAAAATGTGTGTTGAACAATGTTTCAATCCACATCCATTCATTCTGCTGCTCCAATAAATCATTGACTGCATCTGCATTTCCCACATAGTGCAGCTTGATATCCTCTGATATGATTTCGCCTATTACTCCTGTATCTCCAAGCTCATCTACTCGTCCTGTCACTTCCAGCCTATACTTTTGAATCTGATTATCCAGCATAAGAGTCACCTGATCTGCTTCCAGCCTGCTGCAATCCATCTCATTTATGGAGGTGTTGGGGAAAAAATGTGTCTGATAATAAACCGCAACACGCCAATAAAAAATTGCAGCACCTATGAGCAAAGCCATAAAAAGGCATACGAGGATAATTACTACAACCTTTTTCTTCTTTACAGGCTTATCCGTGGCAAGCTTAGATTCTACGGAATCATTTTTTGTTCTTTCCGGGGACTGCACCTCCGTTGCAGGACTTTTTCCTGTTCTCTCTGCGGACTCCAATTCCGTAGTCTTATCTTCTTGTGCTTTTACATTTTTTAAATCCATTGTAAACTCCATTTCTATGATTCAAATATCATCTTTAAAAGCTCAAATGTACCAAGAAAGCTTTAAAAAGTCGTTTCATCTTATTGTATAAAAAAAAAGCATTCTGAATGCTTTTTACCGACGACTCAAGTGAAGCATCGGGGATTCGAACCCCGGACAACTTGATTAAAAGTCAAGTGCT
>CAYOHU010000010.1:0-18207 GCA_964403845.1 uncultured Acetatifactor sp. | reverse complement strand
GATGGATTGCACAATCATTACCAGATAAAACAGAAAGAATCCAAGTACAAAGGGGGCTACAAAAACCCAACCCATTCTGGCTTTCTTTGCCGACAAGGATACCCCTTTCTTCTTGCGTTGTTTACTCATCGTCCACTTGCTCCTTTCTTCACTATAACAGTACAATCCTTCGCAGGAACCTTCACACCGGAGTAATTAACATCTGTATCAGAATAATTCACATAAATCTGTGTTCCGTTGCTATATCCTGTAACATACAGATTATCCTGAAGCTGCTCATGTGAAACCATTTTAGCGTCCTGAACACCTGCCAGAGCAGAATTAATCTTCTCATAAGCCTCTGTCATACGTTCTTTCCACTGATCAAAGGACACATTATAAAGCTTCTCTTCATTAATTTGAGATTTTTTCAAAACATCGGACTCTGCATCACATACCTTGAAATAAGGAACACATCCATATTCAATGCTCTTTAAGACTGCAGCATCCAAGTCGTCTGAATAATTCAGAGGGGCACCTGCATAAACAATGTTTCCGTGAAGTGCCATCTGAATAAAAGGAACACTTGTCTGTTCTACATTGAATTTACTGTCACTGGTAGGCAGATTCATAATATAATCTGCTGTAGCAAAGGTATATGCATTTCCCGAGTCAACCATTACCTTCTCGTACTGAGAATCAATCTGATTCAAGAGCTCTTTGACAATGCTCTCACTTTCCTGACGGTTCGTATAATCAGTTCTCTTATAGTTGGAATTCAGGACTTCACCCATTGTTCCCACTGAAATATTCGGGATTCCAAGCTTCTTATAGTCCTTATTCACATCTTCATAGTAAGAAAGTAATTTCTTAGGATTTGTACAGTAATACCAGCTTACCATTTTCTGAACACTGGGTCTCATAACAGGATAAAACGCCTGTTTTTGGAATAAAGTACGTATTCCATCACTTGAAGCAATGAACTCCGGACTAAAGCTCTTTACTGAATCTGCAGTCATCAGGTTCAAATCCATGAATAAATCGCTTCCAAGCTCCTCTGCTTTCGCCTGAAGAGCCTTCAGGTCTGACTTACTGCCGACCTTTCTCTCCATGTCGATATCGGATGCAATATAGGAGTAATAACCACCATTGCACCATGCAAGATATCTGAGACCAATCTGATCGACTCCGCTATCCTTCAACTCCTGCAGCATATCTGCAGCTTCCTTGTAGGAAGTAACCTCAACATTACGATAGCCGGGAACACCCAGAACTCTGGTAAGGTTACCCACCGTACCTACGGTATCTACCATCATAGGAAGAGATTCCTTCACCTCAACATCAGTATTCGGGCGATTCTTTGCAATATACTCTCCATAAACGGATGCCATTCCTGCATAATCCGCCTGATCACCGGTTAACAAATGATACTCAATAGAGATATTTCCCTTGTATCCATTCTTATCATACTGTATCCACGGAGCCTGCTCAAAGGCAATGACCTCATAGGTTGAGTTCTGGCTGATAATAAACTCGGGATATGCTGTATTGTAGGAATGGGAAATATTACCTACCTGACAGCTAATCTGTGATATAGCATCACCCTCCGTTATAATACCAAAAAGAGCATGCTCTCCGTTTTTGATTCCAAATACCGGATATCTAAACTCATTCTGCAAACTTCCTCTGTCGGAAATACTCTCTGCCGCATCAGGACCATAGGTACGTCCTGTGGTAAGCATTGTACTTGCCGAGCCATCATTATTAAAGGGAATAATACTTCCGGAGCCATCCGGCAAAAACATATATCCTTCCTCACCGGTCAATCCTGCTCCCATAAACGGGAACAGATTAACACGGGTCAAAATAAAGCTATCTCTGTCATACTCAATACTTCCTACAGGGAGGTCAACCTTCACCACACCATCCACCAGACGGTAATCCAGAGTCACCTTAAAGCAAGGGAAGCTCTCTGTCTTGGATTCATATTCCAGCTCCGCATAATCCTTTTCCAGCTGTTCATAGGTATATCCGGATTCCTTGAAATATTCTTCCAGATCCTTCTTATTCTTTTCTGTTGCAGAGGATTTCAATACATAAATATCGGTATCCTTAAGTGCGGGATACTTTGCCAACTGCTCATCATTTGCTTTCTCAAAGGTATATTTCAGGTATAAGGATTTTACCTTATTTGCAGAACGGGCATCTATAGCTGCCTCTATCTGAGCCAACAGTTCCTCAAATCTTACTGCACTTACCTGCTCAGGAATCAGAAGTGCGGAATCCTCACGACCGAGAACCATCCTCACACTGATACCATTACCCTCTGCCAATGGTGCATAGGAAACCTGATTCAGCTTTACTGCATTCGTATAGCTATCAAATAATATAGCTTTTTGTGAATTGATATTATAATAGGTCAAAAGTAATGCAGAACCTGTCTGCTTCTTAATATCATCAGATGCCTTCAGATCATCCCAAGCGCCCTCCGGTACAGAATAAACCTTTTCACCGGTTGCTACATCCTCGATGACTATGCCACCTGTACTCTGGTCAAACCACAAAATTGTCTTTGAGTCCGCAGCTGCCTTCACAAGCTTATCGTCTGTAGCATCCAGCTTCGCTGCTTTATACTCACCGCTTATCTCGCCCGGAGTATAGGATGCTACCTCTACTGTTTGCGACTTCGGTCTTGACAGGAGTATCCAGGCAAGTATCACCAGTATTGCAATTACTATAATTGCCAACACTATTCTATGTTTACTTATTTTAACAGTTTTTTCCATAGACTTACTCCTTACATTCGATATATAATCTCGTTTGCCAACGACTGTATAAAGCTATACATTGATACAAACAGATTAACAGTCAACACCAGAACAAACGCGATAAATGCCATTCCTATCATAGACATAATAGTAGTTAAAATGTTTTTCAGTAAGGAATAATCATTCGTCACAAGTGCGCCAAAGAAAATCAAAATCAAGGTCCATATCGCTCCTATTGAATAGAAGAACGTGATAAACTGTGTTTCACTTGCCGTACAAACATTTGTCAACAGTGTTGCAGGGAATCCTAAAATTACCATAGGAATCAAAGCATAGCAGCTCGCAACGTAGATATCCTTCAGTCTTCCCTTACCATCCATCAAGGTAGTGAACGCCCAGTTTGACGCGGTCCAAAGCAATACCAGAGAACCGATTGACATGAACGCGTCAAGGATACTTACTCTTGCCCACTCTGTTCCGGTCATAATATATCCGGTACCTATCTGCTCATAGAGACCTTCCAATACCGCTGCCGCCAAAATGACTGTCGCACCGCGAACTCCACCCTTCTTGCTTCGCTTCAATTCATAGAAACCATCAAAGGGATGGAAAATTACATACCAACCGTAGCACAGCTCTTCCCAAAGCTTCGGCTTACCTTTCTTCTCCCAGCCTGCCTGATTCACAGCTACCAGCTTCTTGGAAGCGCGACTGATCAAATAGCAAATAAGGATTACCACGATGGGAATCAACAAGATGTATTTGGACATTAAATTCTTTCTGTAAAGCGTATACGCTTCACCATAGCCGTCTACATCATTACCGTTCTTATAGCTTTGCATTGCTTCCTTGTACATTCCCAAACGCATATAGGAATCTCCGATTCCGCTGTATGCAGGTTCATAATTACTGTTAAGCTCAAGAACCTTTCTCCACTGCTCATTGGCTTCTGTATACTTTCTGTTTCCGTAAAGCTCAAGAGCCTTTGCAAATTCGTCACCGTAGGCTGTTCTCTTAAATACGGTCACAGAACCTATTCTGGCATCCAATACCAATATATCCGTTCCGCGATAGGATACGGCAACCGGCATCTGAAATACACCAAGCTGCGCGCCCTTACCACCGAATACATACATCAGATTACCGTTTTCATCATAGGTGAAAAGCTTAGCACCCGTCTGATCAAGTGCCGTATAAACACCATCGGCTCCCAATGCAATGTCGATAAATCTGGAGCAGTCATTTGCATACTGAAGATCACCACCCTGATTTCGCGCACCATTTCTCTTTATAACATCGGTTCCGGCAGGGTTCAGCATCTTAATAGGATTCGAATTACCCGTCTGGGTTCTTGCCGTTGCAACCTGATCCGCTGCGTTAAAGGAACTGTTTGTTACATATATGAAGCCTTTATCATCAATCGTAAGATTGTTGTACTGTGTGGGCACATTCTGAACTTGTCTTGCCTTCTGTTCATCTGAACGGAAGAAATCCTTGATAATATCCCAAACGGAACCGGTCGTTTTTTCAGCTCCGATGAAGCCCTGAAACTCACCATTCGCATCGAAGGTCATAACACCCAGGTTAGAGCTCTGGGAAATCACATACATTCTGTCATACTGATCCACAGCTAATGCTGAGGGCTCAAAAATAACATTCTGCAACAATTCGGCAGAGGGAGCCTCAAACACGTCCAGCTGAACTCCGTCTTTATCAAAAATAACAATCTTTCCGTTCTGTGTATCGCCTATGTATAAGTTGCGTTCATCATTCACAAATACCGCTTTGGGCTGATTAAAGGTCATTGCAGCACCTGCATCATCCACGTATTCTGAAATAATTCTTACCAACTGATACGCATCATCTAAAACTACAATTCTGTTATTTCCTGTATCTGCGATATACAAGTATCCCTCACTGTCCACCACCATATCAGTAGGATTATTTAGCGCTACTTCCAAACCTATTGTATGGGAATCTATGGCAAAGTCCGGCACATAAGCATGCGGAGACAAAAGGAAGCCATAATAATCCTTCTCCGTACTGTAGGTATAGGTTTCGTAAGGTACATATACATCACTTGCGTCACTTGCAGCATTTGCTGTCATAGGTGTTCCAAGCGACATGAAAAAGGTCAACAGACTAAGTAACAGAACCATTTTTTTTGCTTTTCGCATCATCTTTCTCCTTTTTACTAGTCTTTCATACCTGAGGTTGACATCGTTTCCACAATATTACTCTGTGAGAAAATAAAGATAATAATGGGCACGATCATCATCAAAACCATCGCAGCTGCTGCCGTACCGCTTCGGGCAATACCACCGGCCATAATCTGGCTGAGGGCATAGTTTAAGGTCTTAAGCTCCTCGCTTCTGATATAAACGCTTCCGCCGGTATTCCACAGACCCTGAACTGAAAGCATCAGCAATGTGAATATCGCGGGCTTAACCATCGGCATTGCAATACGGTAAAATACATAAAGCTCATTTGCACCATCCATTCTTGCAGACTCCAGAATCTCATCCGGAACCATCTGCTCCATAAACTGCTTAATCAGGTAAAGACCAAGCGTAGAAGATAAAGCAGGAAGTATGTAGGAAGTATAGGAATCGACCATTTTCAATCCGGAATAGATCATGAAGCTGGGAACCTGAAGTACTTCACCACGGAACATAAGGGATGTTACAATTAATCCAAATATCAAATTTCGTCCCGGAAACTTATGCTTTGCAAGCGCATAAGCCGCCATGGATGCCAGGAAAATATGACCTGCTGTACCAACTACAGTAATAAATACTGTGTTAAAAATATATCTACTGAAGGGTACCCAGGAATCGCTCATCAATCGGAATAAATCCTTGTAATTGTCCATTGTAGGATTTTCAACCCTGATAATTCGGGGAGGAAAATAGAAGAACTCCGACAACGGCTTTATGGAACTGGTAATGGCAACTACAAAAGGTATCGCCATAATAATTCCGAACAACAGTAGTACAGAATACATAACTATATCCACTGCGTAGGAACGCTTTACACCTCTTTCGGTTCTGGATAATTTAATCGCTGCCATTACTTATTCACCTACCTTCGACAATAGTTTTTGAATTACCTTGTTACTACCGATCATAACTAAGAACAGCACAGTTGCAATGGCAGATGCATATCCCATCTCGAAACGCACATTACCATAGTCTTCCAAATGGTTCATGATTGTATGAGCACCATAATTGGTAGAAGGAAGTCCGCACAGAGCGGTAACGATACTACCTGTACCGAATGCTCCGGTAATACTCATAACCGCACCAAACATCAGCTGAGGCTTCATGGAAGGAAGGGTAATATACCACAGCTCCTGCCATCTGTTCTTAATACCATCAAGCGCACCAGCCTCGTACAGATGACGGGGAATACCCTGTAAACCTGCAATGAAGGAAAGGAAGGTTGTACCGACACTGGTCCACAATGCAATAACCACAATAAGCACTATCATATATTTTTCATCCTGGAACCACAATATGGGATTCTGGATGATTCCGTATTTGATCAAAACAGCATTCACAAGACCCTGTGAATCATTATTAAACAGATACTGGAAAATAAAATACATGTTTCCTGCGATGGATGGAGCATAGAATATCAAAGTAAGAACCATTCTAAGCATTCTGGGTAATTCATTTAACATCCACGCTAAGAACAAACAAATCAAATATCCTACAGGTCCAACAATTGCAGCAATTACAAAGGTATTGCCGATTGCTTTTTCCACAAATATTTTATCCTGGAAGAACAATCTTACATAATTGTCCAGACCAATAAAGATCGGCGCCTCCAAAATATTAAAGGAGGTAAAACTTAAACATATGGAAATTGCTACCGGTAACACTGTAAATATACAGAATAAAATAAAGTAAGGTGCTACAAATAAGTAGCTGACTTTATTCTTTTTTATTTCATGCCACGTTTTACTTGCGGCAGATCGAATATTAATTGATGAAATTTTTTTCATTCACAGCATCCTCCTGCCTATTCCAATCCGAATTCTTTTCGTTTTCTCGTAATCTCATCATTGGTTTCTTCAGCCCAGTCTATCAGCTCCTCTGCATTTCCGGTCTCATAACCCTGCGCGGAAGCGAAACCGATATTACGAGTAACATAATAGTTTCCAGGAACCTCCGGTGTACCAACAATATGTTCCCACTGTGCATACAGTGCCGTATACTCTTCCTTGGTCCAAGGCATACTGCTGATAGCTTCCATATTCGCAGTATTGTACATAGCTGCCTTACCCAGAACTGACTTCATTTCTTTTGCAAACTCAGCCTGAACCTCAGCAGTAGTCCACCAAGCCATAAACTTCCATGCCTTCTCCTGATCCTCGGTTCCACGAAGCATCATAGCACAGGTTCCGTTACATGCTGCTGCTCTGTTCAGCTCACCGTTCTCTTCTACGGTACCGGGAATGGGAGCCATACCCCATGCGCCTTTTATTTCAGGTGCAAATGCTGTCAGATTGTTATATTCAGCATAATCCTGAATTGCTAAGGGCATCTGTCCGGTACGGAATCTGTTGGAGAAGTTATAATCTCTCGGGAACTTGTATGTAGTAAACAAATCCAACATACTCTGGAATGCATCCAAATTGGAATCATCCGTAAAACGACAGGCTGTCAAATCTTCATTGTACAAGGATCCACCCTTCTGATACAGGAAAATCTGCATACCTGACATTCCCTGGGGGAAACCTACCTGCATATTGTTACGCTGCAGAATAGATACCACTTCCATGAATTCATCCCATGTATTCGGAATTTCAAGACCCAGCTCGTCAAATATATCCTTACGATAGAACATCATAGGGAATGTCTGTGTCTCAGGCAACGCATAAACAGCACCATCAAAGGTATAAGAAACCATTGCACTTTCATGGAATCTGCTGGTCACCTCTTCAAAGTCTTCAAAGCCTGACAAATCAAGTGCTGCATTTCTCAATGCATACTGAATCGGCTCTGCCATCTGGTTGCCCAACGCCACATCCGGTCCCTGTCCGGACAAAACTGCCGGAAGTAAAGTACCTGCGTTAACCAGCTTCAATTCAACATTGATACCTGTATCCGGTGTAAAGGAATTATTAATCAGCTGTCTAATGATATTAGACTGGTCACGACCTGATGTAATCCAAACTTCGATACAGTCTTCAGAAGCCTGCTCGTACTCTACAGTCTGACCAAGTGTGCTGTAATCAGTAAAGAACGACATTACAAAGCTCTTAACTTCAAATGCAATTGCCTCAAAAAATCCCGCTTCAGCCTTAGGCAGCTTTTCACCGGGTGCAGTAAGCATTATGTAATCTACAGACAAGGGCTGAGCGCTAACCGTAGCAATCCAATCTGCCAAGCTTGCGATATTATCCTTATACTGTGAAAAATTAGATGCAATCTGTGTCGGATCATTATGCATTTTCTCCAGCTGATAAACCAGCTTATCCAATGCAACAATCTGTTCACCCTTTGTTCCAACAACATTTTCCAGATACTCAGACAGCTTAGAAAGTCTTTCTGACTGAACCTTCATGTTTTCAATTGTCTTAGGAATCTGGCGATCAAAGTTATAATCACGATAGATATCAGCATCCGCACCGACAAGAAGCAGAATTTCTCTATAAATGGAATTCAGCTCTGTCAAGCAATCATCTACCTCTGCAATGGCATCTGCCATATCACCCAACGTAACTTCCAGAGTGAGCAAATGCTTTCCTGCTGTTAAGTAAAACTGATAATTTTCTTCATCGTTCCCCAGTGCTTCCAGCTTCCAGTCTCCCGAATAATTAAACTTTAATCTGGTTGCCTCCTGGAACGGAACCTCACCATCCAGCTTCAGTGTTCTTGTAGTATAAAGACCGGACAATAAATTCTGCTTATAGCGCAATGCAATCTCGTACAAGCCATCCTCCGGTACCTCAATTTCCCAAGATACCCACTGACCGGCAACCTTAAACTTGTCACCACTGAGCTGATTTAATCTAACCTTGGAAGGATCCTGAGGCTCTGTGACAGCAGATGTCTTATCAGAACTCTGATATAAGGTATAATCCGACTTCTGATACATATTCTCAGCCTGAACCTTAATCGGCTCCGCACTTACCGGCTGATAGCCTTTAGCTTCATATTCTGCCTTCACTTCACTATATTCTCTAATCTCATCCTTGGGTCTGACTGATAGAGTGGAGAGATACATCGGCTCTCTCGCACCTGCCAGAGTGACAGAATGCTCGCCCTCTGACAAATAGAACATCAACGGGTCATTAGAATATCTGGAAGAATCATACACAAACACAGTTCTCCATGCCTGTACCTCCTCCTGAATAGGTCTGATGTCATTCCCGTTAATATCCTGTCGTATATTCTCCGTATCGCGCCAGATTCGCGAAAACGTAACGAACTGAGCCTGCTTATACGGAATCTCACCATCAATCAAGATGTTTCTTTCAATATCATTTTCATTTCCGGGTGCCGGCATGTATTCTACCTGCAAACAATATAAGCCGGCTTTCTTTACATTAATCTGATAAGTTACGCATCCGTCTTCACCTGTGTATACTACATTTCCACCCCTTGTAGTATCAGGATTCTCGACAATCGACACTTCCCCGCTTTGTTCAACAAAATCCGCTGCATCAACAGTATATACATCCGCCCCCATATCACTGTCTTTATACAATTCTTTGTATTCATTGTAAGTAAGCCCCTGATAATAATCAAAGCTTTCCGCCTCCTCTGCCCGAGCCGTTACAGGCTGAACAAGCACAGGAAATGCCATTACAAGAGAAAGTATAAAGCATAACAATTTCTTAACTCTGCATTTCTTCATAGAAACCTCCACTATGGAAAAGGGACACAAAGCTCCTCAGCCGAATCGCCAGGATTTGCATCCCCTTCCCTACAAGAATCAGCACCTATCTAATGCTATTCTTCTGTTGCTGTATTTCCTTCCATAACCTTAATAAATTCTTCAATACCTGTTTCAACTTTAATCTCAACAGCTGCTATAGAAGAAGCAATTTCTTTTTCTCTTGCTTTGTAGTTTACCTCATAGAAGGCATTGAGAACATCATAGAAACCACCTGAACACTGCTGACCGATAAATGCAAGGTCAGAGCAAGCGTACTGAGGAATTTCATACAAAATTTTACGAGACTCTTCATCTCTCAATTTAGTGTTGCAGAACTCCTCAAGTTCAAGCTCGTTTTCTTCCTGAGAGAAGTATGCCAATGCTTCCATAATCAAAGCAGTCTTATCTTTGTCAGGGTTGTTAGCCGGAACAGATACGCTGGGAGCATCATGAGATACCCAGCAGTAATACGTATCCTTGTCATCGCCTCTCGGAATCGGAACGATACCGAAATCATCTTCCATATCATAGATAGGATCTGCTACACCTCTACCTCTGCTGTAGCAATAGAACAAAGCTTTGCCTGCTGCAAATGCCTCTGCATATGCATTCTGATCATCGCTCGTGTTTCTAGGGAACAGAGAGTCTCCGGGGTTGTAGCAATCATTTTTGATGATATTCGTAATACTAAATGCTTCAGGAGTATTCATCTCAAATTTGATGGAACCATCCTCCATCTCTCTGTAGAAATGCATACCTGCACCCAGATACAAAACTACCGGTCCATCATACTCGTGTCCGGGAGCAAATCCATATCTGTCGTTTGTATCGAAGATACCATCACCATTCAAATCCTTCTTTGCTTTCTGGCAGTACTCTACAAACTTGGATAATGTCCACTCATCTTTCTCATACAAATCATAGGGACTCTCAAGACCGAGTTCTTCAATAATCTTCTTGTTGAAGAACATCATGAAAATCTCGTTTGCCTGACTAGCAAAAGGAGCAGATGCACCATATACCTTGCCACGGAAAGAAAGTAAGTTGTTTGTACTGTACTTGTTCCAGTAATCAGCATCCAGATTCAAGCCTTCCAGCTGTGCCAAATCAACAATACGTCCGGCGCCGATATGTCTACCCAAGCTCCAGGTCTCACATACAACGATATCTGCATATTTATCACCTGCAGTATGTGCATTAGCGAACTCTGTCTCATCATAGGGAACTACTTCAATCTTACAGTTAAACAAATCCTGAACCATGTTCACACGTTCCAAAACAGCGTTTGCAATTTCAGAGCTTCCTTCTTCAGGGAACCATCTTGCATTGTTATTGTCTGCAACCGTAAACACATATCCGTCTAAATCTTTAATTTCAAAGGGATATCCGGCCTCGCTGTTTGCTACCTCGCCGTTTTCTGTACCGGACTGAGCACCTGTGCCATCAGCGTCTGCATTCGTATCGCCGCAGGCAGTCAAGCTGCCTACGACCATAGTCAATGCGAGGAAAATCCCAACACTTTTTTTAAGTTTCATGCTTTCCTCTCCTCTATTAAATTACTTAGAAAATTCATACCAGTTGATGTTGAAGCAGTGACTTGCAGAGCTTCCGTCAGGAATCTGGAACTCAAAGTACAGAGTCTGTGTTCCTGTCAAAGCATCTAAGCCTTCAACCTCAAAATCCCAATCGCCATAGTTAGCCCAGTCAGTACCATATACGCTGCTGTCGCCGATCAGTACTCTGAACACTTCATCACCGGTTATAGATCCGGAATGTGCGATAATGTAACCGCCTTCCATAGGGCTTGCTGCTCTAACCTTCATCTTGGTATATCCGCCATCACCGAAGTTAATTCTGTATCCAGCACCAGTTCCGGGCGTTACACCACCAAGGTTCTTGGTAGGTCCGTTCTCTGTTTCAGTTGCAGCACCACAATCCTCAGAAACAATGGAGTCACCAACTAATTCAAAGCAATCCTCTGCTTCAATTCTTGCAGATGCATCAAGAGCACCCTTGGTGAACTGGAAGTAGTTGATATTGAACAGATAGTCATTTCCGGTGTATACCAAATATACATCCTGAGCGCCGGTTACGCCTGCAAGGTCAGGCATGTCAGCTGCAAAATCCTGATATGCAGCCCAGTCGCCGGTTCCTGCAATAGGAAGCTTACCAACGAGCTGACCATCAACTGCACCAAGATGAACCTCGATCTCGCCGCCTTCAGTAGCAGAAGATGCTCTTACAGTCATCTCCTTCATGCCGCCTTCGCCGAAGTTGATCTTGTACATGGTCCAACCACCGTTCTGAATACCACCAAGATTCATGTCGCCTTCACCACCGATAGTATCGCTGGTAGCTTCAGCTGTGATTCCGCTGGTAGCAGCATAGTCCTCTGCTTCCATTTTGGTGGAAACATCAACAACCTTATACAACTGGAACCAGTTCAAATTGTAGAGATAATCTTCACCGGAGAATACGAAATAGAGAGTCTTCTCTCTTCCGAAAGCTTCCAAATTGGGAAGATCTACATTTACAGTTTCATAGTTGCTCCATCCACCGGTTCCGGGAAGATCAACCTCACCAAGCAGATCACCTTCCTGAGACATGTAACGAATTTCAATCTTACCGCCTGCTGTATCGGAAGAGTAACGAATAGCTACCTGATTATAGCCGCCATCGCCAAGGTTAACATTGTATGCAGCATATCCGGATTTATTTAAGCCGCATAACTGCTGTGTGTCATCCTCTGAGCCTTCAGTTGAAAGTCCTTCATTTCCTTCAACAAAATTCTCAAACTCAATACGTCCTGCTGCATCAAGTGCAGTAGATGCTTCCTCCTCAACTACAGGAGCTTCTCCTTCACCTTCATCAGCAACTTCTTCAGATGCTTCTGCAGGTACATCAGCCTCAGATTCAACCTGAGACTCAACTGTGCTCTGACTAGCAGGGTCACTGTTTGCAGCGTCATCGCCGCAGCCGATTACTGTGAACACCATAGATGCGCACAATAAGCAACTAATTAATTTCTTCTTCATTTTTTTATCCTCCTTTTTTTCTATCTTAAACCTTTATGGTATTAAGACCCAAATTGAAAACCGGATACCTTAACCTTTGTTCCGCTTTCAGGGAACACAAAATATACTTTCTCTTTTGCGTCCTTTAAGCCCTGTGCCTCAGCTTCAATCTCCTGAGGTGTATCCATTGTTCCTGCAGCAATCGTTACAGTCGCTGCCAGTTCCCCGTCAGGTGCGCCCAGACGTATCTCCATTTTGGTCTCCGTCTCTGCTCCTGCGGTAATCTTTGCCTTTGTACTCTCCTCTGCAAATTTCATGCATGCATATTCTATAAATGCATTCTCAGCAAAGGTTTCCAGCTGCAAGTCTTCACCGTCCCCGGTAATCCACATTCTTCCGCAGCGGTCAAATGCAGAAGCCTTATTGAAATCGCCTGCCTGCAAAGATGTCTTCCCACTTTCTTTGCAGTTGTGCAGCGCAGCTACCGCCGTACTTGCTCCGAAGGTCTTGACCTGTGCACCATCCGGCGTCTTGGTATCCCAGCTTGTAGCCATAATGCCATCCGCATTCCTGTTGCTCCATGCAGTCATTGCATTCGTCTTAAGCCAATTCATAACATCCTTCTGGTCACAGTTTACTGCGAAGCAGTACATCCATCTGGTCAGAATACCCTTGAAACCAATCAAATCGTTGGTGTTATCCTCGTTGTTCATGACACCGTAATTGTACATGTTCTCAATGGTGTAATCCGCCGCTCTGCGTGCCTGTGACAAATAAGCTCCGTCACCTGTATGTAAATACAATAAAGTATTGGCACCGATAAAGGTTCCCTGATTATATGTGGATGCCCACGGGTTTTTCTCCCCTTTAATATTGTAAGCATCATAGACATTACCGGTTTTGGAATCGTAGATATTCCCCACAACCCAATCCATCATCAGCTTTGCCTTGTCATAATAGCTTTCATCATCCAGTGCATCCCCTAACAGGCAGGCTGCAATCGAAGCCGGGCAGTTGACGCATGCATTCTTGGTATTGTTGTCCGTTCTCCACCACAAGCCGCCGCCGAGGTCATCCGTCCAGGCTCTGTCCCATACCATATCAAAATGCTTGACTGCTATGTCCAGAAAATCCTTGTCTCCGGTATCATTATAAGCTCTGGTACAGGCAATTGTCATCCACATGATATCATCATTGTACTCATTCCACTCCCAGTCCGTTCCGTGGGTTCTGGTGAAGCCCTTGAAGATTTCAAGTATCATGTCATAATATCTCTTATCACCTGTACGCTCATATGCGTCAATTACAACTTCATAAATCTCAGCCTGATCCCAGAAATGCATCTCTTTTTTGTCCACTTCCAAAAACAAGCCATAGTCCGATATGCTGCTCTTAAAATAATAACCATCTATAAAGCTTGTAAAGCTTTCATACGCAGCTTCTTCCACTGTATATGTTCTGTTCATATCATTCTCCACCTTCGCCTCTTCTTCGTCAGAGGCAGTTGTTAAATTTTCTGTTTCCGTTGTATCCTGCACTTGAGAATCATTCTCAGCAATGCTCTCCTCAACAGTTTTGGTTTCAGATTGCTCCGACGGTTCTGCGCATCCGGACATTACAACACCCATAAGAGTGACCAATCCAAGCATAACCGCAACTTTCTTCCTTCTGATAGCCTTCCCCTCCCCTTATTCCATTTCAACAGATTGTTCTAAAGGATATATTGATATGATATATCTATTGTAATGATATGTCAATACATTTTTTGATAAAATATGTGTACTTTTATGCTCTTCTTCCTTCTAATTTTTCCCATTAACGTATTTTCGCAGGCTCCCTATCAAAAGAGCCTGTGATTCATCCTCACAGGCTCTTTCACCGGTTAATAATGATTATGAATTCCCGCCATCCGGACTATGCGCGATGAGCGGTCTTGGTCTTCATGATAAGCTCGATTACCCTGCGTGCATGCAGTTCAATATCCTTACGGCTCAGGATACCGCATTTGTATGCACCTACCACACTGGGAACATCGCCTGATTTCATCTTCAGGTCTTCTCCTGCGACTAACTCTCTGTATGCCACACTGGTATTCCACCAATCAGATGTAACCATACCGTCATAGCCCCATTCATTTCGAAGAATCTCTGTAAGAAGAGAATAATTAGATGCCGTATACACACCATTCAGTTTATTATAGGAGGACATAATAGCCCAGGGATTTGCTTTTCCGATTGCGATTTCAAAGGGCTTTAAGTAAATCTCACGCAGTGCTCTCTCGGATGCACGGCTGTCTGAATATACACGGTTCTCCTCCTTCTCATTTGCAAGGAAATGCTTCATTACGGTTCCGATTCCGTTATCCTGCACTCCGCTGATAATAGCTGACGCCATCATACCGGACAGATAGGGATCCTCGGAGTAGTATTCAAAGTTTCGTCCGCAAAGAGGATTTCTGTGGATATTAGATGCCGGTGCCAGCCATATATCCACCTGACTTTCCTCAGCCTCCTTAGCAACCGCTTCTCCCATCTCATACAATACATCCGGATTCCAGGTGCATGCCAGCATGGTCTCTATCGGATATGCGGTTGTATCGCTCTTCATTCTAAGACCTGCAGGTCCGTCCGCCGTCTCCGCAGCAGGAATACCAAATTCCTCAACGCCACCGATGCTGCCGGTTCCCGCAGTTGTCTTTTCCTCATGTCCGTGCAGTAAAGAAATCAGCTGCAGCAGTGAAAGCTGTCCTAAGAAATCATCCATCAAAGCAGGATTCTTCATCAGCATATCAAAGGTAATCTTACCATCCTTTGCAGGCTTGGAACGGTTAATCTCATCATCTGTATGAGGGATGCACTTCCTGTAATCAGTATATGCCGGATCGTCAACCACAGCACCGGCTAAGTCCTCATGTACCAATGTAATATAATTCAGAACGCCCTGGAATTTATCGCCACACACAAACTCAAGCTTGACAAAATTCACACCCTTCTTTAAATCCAGCTTGACCTTACCATCTACAGTCAGTGTTGTCCACAGACCACCCGTGGTAGGAAGTGTCATGGTCGGTTCAGTCTGTGCCTTGTCTCCCACATAGAATACAACGGCATTTTCGACTGCTTCTCCCTCGTTTCCGATTCCTAATGCAATATTGTATTTTCCGGCTTCTTCCACATCAACTGCAAATACAACGTAGCGCAGTCCTTCATTGGATGTGTTCATCTTCAGACCGGATTTGGTAGCAGCGTTATTAAATACAACATCCGCATGACGATGCTTTGTGTAGAACTGTTCTGCCTCAATTCTGGTATATTCCTTTCCAACAGGAACAGAAATTTCAGAATCATCATAAATATCCTCATAGGTTCCGTCAGCAAGCAGACGTTTTTCCAGCAATTTTGCTTTTACCTGCTCTGTAAGCTGCTTCGTCACGATGGTTTTCTCAACCTGATGGGTATATCTGACCCCTGCCTCTCCGGCATTTCTCACAGAATTTCCCACATAGATATCATAAGCACCTGCTTCCAGTAAATACGCAGACTTCTGAACCTTACCGGTATCATCATAGCTTGCCATATCGTTCACTGCAAAGCGCATTGTTACGGTCTGTGCTTCACCGGGAGCAAGCATAGGGGTTTTTGCAAAGGCAATCAGCTCTTTTGCAGGCTTGCCCAGTTTCCCCTGCGGTGCTGCATAATAAACCTGAACGACCTCTTTACCGGCACATTTTCCTGTGTTGGTCACCTTAACCGATACCAGTATATCTCCGTTTTCCTCGGTAAAGCTCATATCAGAAAGTGCAAACGTGGTGTAGGAAAGACCAAAGCCAAACTCAAAATTTACTTTTTGATAATTGGGGTCAAAGGTCTCAAAATAACGGTAGCCCACAAAAATGTCTTCTGTATATTTTGCATACTCCTCACTCTCAGTAAATGTCGGTGAAGAAGGATAATCATAAAAATCTGCGGCAAAGGTATCTGCCAGCTTACCGCTGGGGGACACATCTCCCACCAAAACATCAGCCACGGCATCTCCTCCGTCCATTCCCGGCTGCCATGCAAGCAGAATTGACTTAATCTGAGGATATCCCAACAGCTTTGTGGTATCCACAATACCGCCGATATTCAGAATCACAATAACATTTTCAAAGCCGGCCTTCGTAATCGCATCCAGCTGCTTTATCTCATCCTCGGACAGATAATAATCACCGGGCTCCGGTTTTCTGTCGCCGCCCTCTCCCGAATTACGGGTAATCACATAAATTGCTGAATCTGCGTAAGCAACAGCTGCTCCGATTTCCTCCTCCGAAGGCACAAAGCTGCTGTCTTCCTTGTATTTAGAAGCAATCGCCTCATAAACGGAGAGCTTTCCTTCCTTCTCCTTATTCTCCATTCCCTCCAGTAAGCTGACAACATGTCCGCAGTGTACATCTCCGGAGCCGGTTCCTCCTTTTACAAAGTCTATCTGTCCTTTTCCGAAGACAGCTACCTTGGCGCCTTTCTTGAAGGGCAACACACCGCCTTCATTTTTAAGAAGCACCATTCCCTCCGTTGCTATGTAACGTGACAGGCTTGCCGGACTAGCATCTTTTGACATCATCATTTTCCTCCCATGATAATTAACATATTAGATAGCTGTGAAACATGAATTTTGAGTTTCGCAGCTATCTATCATAAACTTATAGCTACTGCTGAGTGTAGTTTACATTAACATATATTGATATGTCAATAATTGTTATGAAATTAACGTTAAGGCCACTTTAGAATCTAAAGTAGATAAAGGGATTGTAGTCTGAGCCGGTAAGGAAGATCACGGAAGCAATCAGCAAGCCTGCTACCAGCAGAATCTCAACCACCATAAACAGCTTTTCGCCCAGTGCCGTTTTCTCTGTTTTTTCCTTTATAAACGGATAAACCGGAGCAGATATCAGCAGTGCCAGCAGCATCACAAAGAAGGACAGGTTGGTAAACTGTGACATTGCATGCGTTAATCCGCCATTAAAGGAGAACATCTCGCCGATATACTTTATTGCCGCACTCATGGTATCTGCGCGGAAGAAAACCCAACCAATCAGCACTACAAGCATGGTGTAAATCCAGCCGATGAATTTGGGAAGCTTGGCAAGAATCCGATTCAGTCCCAAACGTTCAACAATCAGGAAAATGCCGTAGAACAAGCCCCAAACAAGGAAATTCCAGGATGCTCCGTGCCAAAAGCCGGTTGCAGCAAACACAATCAGCAGATTCAAATAGGTACGGACCTTTCCCTTGCGGTTGCCTCCCAGCGGGATGTAGAGATAGTCACGGAACCAGCTGGAAAGTGAAATATGCCAGCGTCTCCAAAATTCCTGCACGGAGGTTGATATGTAAGGATAGTTGAAATTCTCCAGGAAATCAAAGCCGAGCATATGCCCGATTCCGATCGCCATATCAGAATAGCCCGAAAAATCAAAATATATCTGCAGTGCATAGCAAATTACGCCCATCCATGCCGTCACCGCCGGCACTGTGCCGTCCATATTAAATACGACGTCTGCAATCTGTGCTACCGTATTGGAG
>CAYOHU010000009.1:0-18503 GCA_964403845.1 uncultured Acetatifactor sp. | reverse complement strand
TTCTGAAAATAAATCCAAATCATTCTTCAACAGATTCATGAACTCTCTGTTGTCCGACATATCCCGCTGCCATTCCAGAATCTGACGAAGCCATACCAGCTTCTCCTCTTCCTGAGCTTCCACCTTCTTACCATCGGAGGCTTCCTTGTACTTCCAATGCGCCGCAATACCATATTCTGCCGCCTTGTGCATTTCGAAGGTCCGAATCTGAATTTCAAAGGGCTGACCGTTACTTCCAATCAACGTTGTATGCAGAGACTGGTACATATTGACCTTAGGCATGGCAATATAATCCTTGAAGCGTCCCGGAATAGGCTTATACATTTCATGGATTACCCCCAACGCCGCGTAACAATCCTTCACCGAATCAACAATGATTCGAACTGCGAAAAGATCATAAATCTGATCCAACGTCTTATTCTGGTTCTTCATTTTCTTGTAAATACTGAAGAAATGCTTCACACGGCCATCCACTCTGGCTTTAATTCCGGCATTTTCAATATGCTCCCTAACCTCATCCACAATGCCTTGGATATATTTCTCACGCACGCTTTTGCGCACTGCAATCTTATCTACTAAATCATAATAAATATCCGGTTCCAGATATTTCAGAGAAAGGTCATCCAGTTCTATTTTTAATTTGCTGATACCCAGTCTTTGGGCAATGGGACAGTAAATCTCAAGAGTCTCCTTGGCAATTCTCTGCTGACTTTCCGGTGTCTTGTACTTCAGGGTACGCATATTATGAAGACGGTCTGCCAGCTTTATCATAATGACACGGATATCCTTTGCCATAGCAAGGAACATCTTTCGAAGATTCTCCGCCTGCATTTCTAATTTTGCATCCGACTGCTCTCCGCTTCCCGATAGCGGAAGCTTCTCCAATTTGGTCACACCGTCCACCAGAAGTGCTACATCCTCACCAAAATCCTTTTTCAGATCCTCCTCAGTCATAACGGTATCCTCCACCACATCATGAAGAATCCCTGCGACAATTGTCTCCTTATCCAGTTCTAAATCTGCCAATATAATCGCCACATTAAGGGGATGTATAATATAAGGCTCTCCGGATTTCCGGAACTGATTCCTGTGAGCCATGCAGGCAACATCATATGCCTTCTCAATCATGGAAATATCAGCACTGGGATGATATTTTTGCACACGACTAATAAGCTCCTGATACAAAACCTCAGGGGTCTTAAATTCCTGCGATTCACTTATTTTTCCACTGTCAAAAGCAATATCCGTCTTTTCTTCTGTCATAAACTCACACTCTTTACAATTTTAATGTAACCGTCCCTACGAATCCCGAACTACTTTCCCGGATAGCATATTGCCGAATCCAGACGATAACCGGCTATCCTTTCCCGACCCTTCAGACCTGCAAGCTCCATCAGCACAACTACACCTACCACTTCACCGCCAAGTGATTCAATCAGCTTAATCATGGCCTCAGTGGTTCCGCCGGTGGCGATCAGGTCATCCACAACCAGAACCTTCTGACCCGGCTTAATGCTGTCCTTGTGCATCTCGATGGTTGCCTGACCATATTCCAAATCATAAGAAATCTCTACGGTTTCGCAAGGAAGCTTGCCCTTTTTACGAATCAATACAAAAGGTTTTCTGTTGTTATATGCAATCGGTGTTCCAAAGATAAATCCACGGGATTCTGCACCTACAACCACATCATACTCCAAATCCTTCACCAACTCCTGCATGCTGTCGATTGCCAGATGCAAACCCTCCGCATCCTGCAAAACACTTGTTACATCTCGGAATATGATACCCTCCTCCGGGAAATCAGGTATACTTCTTACGTAATCTTCTAATTTCTTCATGATATGTATTCTATCCTTTCCAAAGCCTTTTCAAATATGCTCTTTTTTAGAATAATATAGATGTAACTATTCAGCCATTTACTCTTGCTCTTGTGATTACTTCGCCATTGTCCCTGAATAGTTACATATAGATTATATATTGTTTCTATCTGAAAGTCAAAGCCTAGCTCAATGTTCCGAAGGCTGCATTCTGAAAGCTGCATTCTAAAAGCTGCGTTCTGAAGGTCTGTGATAAAAGGTCAGCCAAAAATCAGATACAAGGCATGGTCCTACAGCCCCTCAGAGCAAATGAATAAAAAAGAACAGAGAATCCCCCCTTGGGGTAAGATGCTCTGTTCCGCCGATACCTATCATTATTTTTTGCCGCAGCATTTCTTGTACTTTTTGCCACTTCCGCAAGGGCAAGGATCGTTAGGATATATTTTCTTATCCTTCACAATAGTTGTAGATGATCTCTGTTCCTTGTAAAGTGCTTTTCTGGTCTCCTCATCGAAGATATCGTTCCACTCCTCCAGCTCATAGAGCCAGTCAGCCTCTGCTGCCACCATATTCTTGTAAAGCAGTGCCTTATCGAACCCCAGATTTACTACAGTATCCTCTTCCATCTCCTCAATGGGATTGGCTTCCACCAAGCTGTCATTGATACCGTCCAGAAAGCCGGTCATCGTCATAACGGATACACCGTATTTCTCTGCCAATTCTTTTACGGTTCCCTTTACAACGTCATCCGGATTCTTTAAAAGCTGCGCATAAATCTCTTTTTCTTCTCCAAAATAGTTTGTCCAAAGCCTCTGCAGCTGTTCCCTCTCTGTAGTCTCATTATATGCCATACTTCTCCACTGTTCTAATAATGCCATACTGTTACCATCCTTATTTTAGTCATATAATCTGATATCTGCGGCCGTCGTACCTTGCAGATATGCCTTTACTGCCGTCATCCTCTGAGAGGATTGGCACATTCATATCTGATAGTATATAACAGATTGCAAAATTAGACAACAGGAATTTATAACAAAAACCCCGAACCTACATTGGAAGCGGACAGCAATGACCGCTCCGGTAAGTCCGGGATTCTTCAAGGGGAGGATTAAGATTTTATCAAAGGAGGGGGATCCTATGATAGTAGTAGTATGCCACAAGGCGGATTATTTATACATTCGCTCCCGATTTTTACAGATATTTTCTCAATTCCTTTTCCAACTGTTCTTCCACTACAATCAGTCTGTTGCAGATATCCTTTGCTTTCTGATCGGCCGCTTCATATTGGTTGAGGTATTTGTTGAGAGATTTAATTCCCATATCACACCCATCCGTAATCAGATCCGCTACTGTCGAGTCACTGTTATCCATCCCCATTTTCATGTTGGTCTTCATCCATGACATTCCCTTGGCAATTGGATTCGGGTTTTTCTCCTCCGCGCCGTGACTTTTTAACAGATTACAGATTTCATTTTCCAGTTCCTCGTGATGGGCTTTACTCTCCTGTAGCAATTGCTTCATCTCAGAATCCGAGATATCCTCCAATACCTCATCAAAAGAAGACACAGCCATTTTTGTGCCGGCATCACATTCTTTTAATAGCTTTACGGTATCTAAAATTTCCATATCCTTTTCCTCTCTTTTCATTAGCTATAGACGATTGTGAACCCCCAAAAATGTGGGAATTCTGTGTGCAGAAGATTTCATGCTTCGCAATCACCTATTTCGTTAGTATCTCTATATTCCGGGATACTATACATACTATTCATTCCATGTAACTATTCCATTTATAATTACGATAGCTACAACAAAAAGTTACAATAAATATTCTTTTGTCTTCCTATTTTCTTCTTGCTGTGTTATAATTATTATGTTTATATCATAATCCTAAGGAGGTATATCATGACAAAATCTACCGCAATGAAGCATCAGGACATCAATAACTATGTCAACAGCGGATTAACCATATTAAATACGATTTTCCTTTTGCTACATCTTTTTTTCGGTGTCTTCTTTTATACGAACAACACTATCATCCTTTTTTATTACAACCTAATCAGTATAGCAGTGGGGCTTACCGGTTATGTTATCCTCAGCAGGAATCTGACAGATTTATACACTACCGTAACCAATATAGAAATATTTACCTTCATGATTATTTGCACACTGTGTCTGGGCTGGGAGTATGGTTTTCAACAATACTGTATGATTTTTGTGGTATCCCTTTTGTTTACCGACTACAGTCTCAACGAAGGTCATAAGCTGCGAAGGAAAACCCGATGTATGCTTGCGTTGGTTGTTGTCGCATATTTTGCTCTGAGAATTTGGACCTTTTCTCATCCCTGTGTGTATCAGTTGAAGAATGATTCCTTTGCGCTCGCATTTTATATTGTAAACAGCTTGTTGGCAATCTGCTTTTTAATTATTTATTCCTACCTGTACAATCAAATTGTGATGCGACTGGAGCACGCACTAATGGATGCAGCAACTAAGGACGCTTTGACAGGTCTTTACAACCGTAGGAAAATGCTGGATTTGTTAAACGCCATGTCGGAGCTTTTGGTTTCCTCCAGTCCTAAGATCTGCATTGCTATGATTGATATCGATAATTTCAAACGCATCAATGATACCTATGGGCATGATGCAGGTGACGAGGTACTCAGAACGATAGCAAACATCTTACTCAGTATGAACTCCGATGCTTGCGAAAACAGCTTCTACTCCTGTCGATGGGGCGGAGAGGAATTTCTTATCTTCTACAGGACAACCTACGGTCAGGAAGAAATCGTCCACGTATTTGAAGAGCTTCGTCAACAAATTGAAGACCAAACTGTCGTTTATGATGAACACGAAATCAAGTTTACCATCACCGCAGGCTTATCCTTCTACGAGGATGGTCTGAGTATTTCTGAAATGGTGAAAAAAGCAGACGAAAAGCTGTACAAGGGAAAGAAAGGCACTAAGAACATCGTAGTGTGGTAAACAACAAAGAAAAAAGGAAAAGCAGGAAATGAATCAGGGCAAAAAAGAAAACAGTTCCCCCAAAATAACATCAAAACAGGTTGTTGCTGTCATAGGAATTATTTTATTGGTACTTATGTATGTGATTACTCTTATCGTTGCTTTTGTGGATACCTCTGCATCAGGGGGACTATTCGGCATATGCCTTTTATCCACCTTCGTCATTCCACTCCTCATTTGGATTTACACCTGGATGTATGGTAGGTTGACAGGTAAAAAAACAATCGCCGACCTCAATATCGGCGGCGATAATCATGTGACAGAGGAAGAAGTACGAGAAATGTTGATCAAACAGGCGCAAACAGAAAACGAAGACGAGAACACCTGATTCAACAGGTTTTCGTCTTCGTTCCCTCTGTCAGTCTGCAAATCACTTCTTATACCTGCAATTCCATGATCTCCAATAATTTCCGTGAAGCAGTCGGCAATGGTATCTTCAGATTCTGCACCACACAAAAGCTACGTTTCGGAATAATCTTATTGAATCTCAACTCAAAAAGCAAGCCCGCTTCTACATAGTCCTTAGCAAAGTCCTTTACAACACTCGCAACCCCCAGATTACGCAAGGCAAATTGTACAATCATATCACTGGTAGCCAGTTCAAACTCCGGCTGTATGGAAACCTTATTTTGGCTTAAAAAATCATCCATATAGCTTCGGGTGCTGGTATTCTTCTCCAGGCAAATCAATGGTAGCTTCTCCAGCTCCTGCAGATCCAGCGTCCTATTCTTGTAAGCGATAAAACGCCTTCCTGCCACAAACACATCCTCAATTTCCCTGACGCCAGTCACCTCCAGCTCTGCCGTTTCCGGAAATGGTGTACTGACGATACCAAAATCGATTTTCCCTTCCTTCAGAAAGCTCAGCGTCTCCGGTGTGGGTGCATTGGTAACCGTAACCTTAATCTCCGGATACCTCTCGTGAAATTTTTCCAAATACGGAAGCAGATAATATTGCAACGTCATATCGCTGGCTCCGATACGGATTTCTCCCAACTCCAGATTCTGAAGCTCTCTAACCTTTTTTTCACCCAGCTCAATCTGTTCGTATCCTTTTTCCACATAGTTATATAGAAGCTGCCCCTCACTGGTAAGCTTCACCCCTTTTGCTGCCCGGAAGAACAAAGTCACTCCCAGCTGTCCTTCCAAATGCTTCAAGGCCTGACTTACGGCAGGCTGGGAAATAGCCAGCTCTCCCGCCGCCTTTGTCACGCTTCCGTATTTTGCCGCATAGTAGAACACCTTGTAGTATTCCAAATTACTAATCATTTAGCACCACTCTCTGAACTGTCACTCATTCGAAATCCGTTATCGGTAAATAATATTTACAAATCTTGTAACTATTCTTTTCCGTCCCAGCAATAGGTACAAAGCTTTTCCTTGTCAATACCTACGGAGGCAATCATATCATCCAGCCTGTGGAAACGAAGACTGGTGAAATTCAATTGTTTCCGGATGCGTTCTACCATATCTGCATACTCCGGCGTATCGGGATTCACGTAATCCTTTAGGTCAATTTGCTTTCCTTCCTGTTCAATCTCCTTCAGCACTCTTCTGGTAATCAGATCCATCTCAGAAGAAGAACGGGAAAAGTTCAAATATTTACAGCCAAACAAGAGGGGCGGACATGCCGGTCGGATATGAACCTCCTTTGCTCCGCTCTGATACAGAAATTCTGTGGTCTCTCGGAGCTGTGTACCCCGGACGATGGAATCATCTATCAGTAAAAGACTCTTGTCCTGAATCAAATCATGTACCGGAATCAGCTTCATTTTCGCAATCAGATTACGCTGGGTCTGAATCGTAGGCATGAAGGATCTGGGCCAGGTAGGTGTATATTTGATAAAGGGACGTGAAAACGGTATACCGGACCGGTTCGCATACCCAATGGCATGAGGCGTTCCGGAATCCGGTACTCCTGCAACAATATCAGGCTTTACGTTATCACGTTCAGCCAACAGAGCACCACAGTTATACCGCATCTTCTCCACACTGATTCCTTCATAGGAAGAAGAAGGATATCCGTAATATACCCACAAAAACGTACAGATTTTCATATCCTTTCCGGGGCTCACCAGAGTACGTGCCCCTTCCGGCTCTATTACAACGATTTCTCCGGGTCCTAACTCTCTCACCGGAGTATAACCCAAATTCAGGTAGGAAAAGCTCTCAAAGGCTACACAGTGCGCACCTTCCTTACGACCGATGGCAACGGGAGTTCTTCCGAGCCGGTCTCTCGCTGCATAAATTCCTCTTGGAGTCATAATCAGCATCGTCATAGAACCCTCAACGATTGACTGGGCGTACTGAATACCCTCAACCAGATTCTCCTTCTGGTTGACAATCGCTGCCACCAGCTCCGTCGCATTAATATCACCGCCGCTCATCTCCAGAAAATGCGCATGTCCGCTTGCAAAAAGTTCCTTTAAAATGGCATCCGTGTTATTGATTTTACCCACGGTACAGATTGCATATGTGCCATGATGAGAACGAACCAGCAACGGCTGAGGTTCATAATCGGAAATACAGCCAATGCCATAATTTCCGCTCATTTCATTCACATCCTTGTCAAACTTGGTACGAAAAGGTGCATTTTCGATATTATGAATTGCACGATTGTATCCGTTCTCTTTGCTGTAAACTGCCATTCCCGCGCGTCTTGTTCCTAAGTGGGAATGATAATCCGTTCCAAAAAACAAATCAAATACACAATCTTCCTTTGATGCGACTCCAAAAAAACCACCCATGCTTCTGTTCTCCTTATTCATTCAGTCTCAACCTTACAACAGTAACAGATAACCCCTACCACATACTGTTACACAGTGATTTCAGCTTTCATACCCAACAGCTCTTTATTTGCATCTAAGATCGGATTGATGACCTTTGAAAGGAAGCTTTCCACCTGTTCCTTGGATCGACCGATATATTTTGCAGGATCCATCGTTTTCTGAAGATCTTCTAACGTCATATTAAAAGCCGGATCTGCTGCAATAAGCTCCAACAGATTATTGTCCTTCCCTTCCACCTTCACATTACGTCCCGCTTCCATGGATAACTCACGGATACGCTCATGAAGCTCCTGTCGGTTACCGCCCATTTTCACGGCATCCATCATGATATTCTCTGTAGCCATAAAGGGCAGTTCACTCATCAGACGTTTTTCAATGACCTTGGGATACACCACCAGTCCGTCTACTACATTCAGACACAGATCCAGAATACCATCAACCGCAAGAAATCCCTCCGGAATGGATAGGCGCTTATTGGCAGAATCATCCAGTGTTCTTTCAAACCACTGTGTAGCTGAGGTAATTGCGGGATTTAATGCATCAATCATCACATATCTTGACAGAGAAGCAATTCTCTCGCTTCTCATGGGATTTCTCTTATACGCCATTGCAGAAGAACCAATCTGGCTCTTCTCAAAGGGTTCCTCCACCTCCTTCAGATGCTGCAGCAGACGGATGTCATTGCTCATTTTATGCGCGGAAGCTGCTATTCCTGCAAGCACATTTGCCACTCTGGTATCCACCTTGCGGGAGTAGGTCTGTCCGGACACGGGGCAGCACTCCTTAAAGCCCATCTTTGCGGCAATCATGGGATCAATTTTATCAATGGTCTCCTGATCTCCGTCAAAAAGCTCCAGAAAGGAGGCCTGTGTACCTGTGGTTCCCTTGGAACCCAAAAGCTTCATATTATCCAATACATGATTCAGATCTTCCAAATCCAACATAAACTCCTGCAGCCACAGGGTTGCTCTCTTGCCGACACTGGTGGGCTGGGCAGGCTGAAAATGAGTGAAAGCTAACGTAGGCTGCGCTTTATATCGATCAGCAAAATCAGCCAATTCCTTCATGACATTGATCAGCTTCTTCTTCACAAGCTTCAGTCCCTCTGTCATAACAATGATATCTGTATTATCCCCCACATAACAGGAGGTGGCTCCCAGATGAATGATGCCTGCTGCCTTGGGGCACTGCTGTCCGTAAGCATACACATGACTCATAACGTCATGGCGGACTTCTTTTTCTCTTGCTTTTGCTACCTCGTAATTAATATCCTCCGCATGAGCCTTCAATTCTTCGATTTGCTCATCGGTAATAACCGGTTTCCCATTCTGGGAAAGCCCAAGCTCCTTCTCCGTCTCAGCCAAAGCAATCCACAGCTTTCTCCATGTCCGAAACTTCATATCCGGTGAAAAAATATACTGCATCTCCTTGCTTGCATATCTCTCCGATAAGGGACTCTGATATCTGTCTGTACTCATTGTCTTCTCCTTTATTGTCTCACACCAATTCTTTACCGGTTAATAACTCATATCCCTTTAAATAGATTTCAATCGTCCTTTCAACAACCTCCTCGGGTAGCTTCCAGTCATTGTTCGGGTTTGCCTTCAGCCAATCTCTGGCAAACTGCTTATCGAAGGAGGGCTGGGCATGTCCCGGCTCATAGCCTTCAACAGGCCAAAAACGTGAGCTGTCAGGGGTCAGCACTTCATCAGCCAGAACGATATTTCCGTTTTCATCCAGACCAAATTCAAATTTGGTATCTGCAATGATAATACCACGGGTAAGTGCATAATCCGCACATTTTTTATAAATTGCAATTGTATAATCACGTAATTGAGAGGCATATTCCTCCCCTTTTCCGGGATACCTTTTCTCCAGATACTCCACCGTCTGTTCAAAGGAAACATTCTCGTCATGATCTCCGATTTCCGCCTTGGTGGATGGAGTATAGATTGGCTCGGGTAATTGATCTGATTCCTTCAAGCCTTCCGGAAGACGAATGCCGCATACAGTGCCGTTTTCCTGATAGCTTGCCCAGCCACTGCCGCTGAGATAACCGCGAACGATACATTCCACCGGCAACATATCCAGTTTCTTACACAGCATGCTGTTACCATCAAACCCAGGCTGTCGGAAAAATTCAGGCATGTCCTTTACATCCACAGAAATCATATGATTGGGGATAATATCCTCCGTCATATCAAACCAGAACTTGGACATTTGGGTCAAAACCTTCCCCTTCCCAGTCACAGTATTTTTCAGAATAACATCAAAACAACTAATACGATCGGTCGCAACCATGATAAGACTATCACCATTATCATATATTTCGCGCACCTTACCTTCTTTTACCGGTTTCATTTCCTGTACACTCATATGACTCTCCATTCTGTGTGAAATATATTTGACACACTACCTATTTTTTGTAACCACCCAAAAACATATCGCTTTACTGCGTCACCCTGTTAATACATTCTCCACCTAATAGATAAACAGATTTATGAAAAAAAATCAATATTTTTTTATTTTTTATCATACCTGTCAACCATATCCAATATTTCTTTTGTATAAGCGGGATACAGCTTAACGACCTCCATAATCTCATCTTGCGCAGTTCCGGCAATATTTTTATTATAATCCAATTGCTTTCTCAGAGCCTGCCTGCGCAGAATCAAATCATGTCTGATTTCAACCATCTCACGTTTATCCAAAAGTGCTCTGGTCTGATGAACCCATCTGCCCGGATCAGTCACCCGATAATTAGACAGCTTATTCACCAATTGTCTGCCGTAATAATCAGCCTTGGCTTCCGCCTCTGCGTACTGCTTCCTGTATTCCTTTTCCTGCTGATAATGCTGCCAACACCTTTCCAGCTTCTCACCGCTGTCAGTATTGTACTTAATATAAAGGTAATCTAACAGATTGACATTGTTCACATATCGGATTTTTACCTTATTTTGCAGTTGAATTAACCTGCTGATTGCATTCTCCACCCGAGCAGCTTCTCTGCTTGCATCAATATATTTGACACACAGGACTGTAATGGCTATGGCAGCTGCCAGTACTGCCAGAAAGTATCCCGCATAGGTATTCATATCAAAACCAAACTGTAAAACCCCCAGCATTGCCATACAGATGACCAATGCCACCAAAAAAATAAGAGCCATCCCACGCAGATTAAGCTGCACAGTTTCCAGCTCATCCCTACGGAATTGGTATGCATGGCGCTCCCTGTCTAAACGCTGCATATCCTGCTTCACCAGCACATTATATTTTTCTTCCTTCTTTATTTTTTCTATCCCCTGTGCAATCTCACTCTCTTGCTTTCGAATCCGGTAATACTCAGCATCACTTATCAGTCTTTTTCTGTCATGATACTGTTCCCTTTCCTCCTCCAAGGCTGTAAGTCTGTGAGCAAGCTTATTCAGCTCCTCCCTCTCATCCTTTGGCAGTGCTTCAATTTCTTCTATATCTGTCAGATAGGCTGTTACCAGTGAATACTCTCCGGTAAGCAGATTCATTTCCTTGGATGCCTCCGCTATCTGTTCCAAACAATTGGTAATATATCTGCTACGCTGCTCTTCCTCATCAAAATTCACATCATCTCTCGCGTAGACTACCTGTTCCCAATCATCCTCCTGCTCGTTTACATGCTTTTTTTTCTTAAATAATTTATGCCAAAATCCCATAGATAACTCCTAATCACTCACACTGCTTCTGTATCTGTCTCTCAGACCCTGTAAAATACGCTCCAGTTCACTGTAATATTTCTGCTTGTCTTCCCCGTTTCTCCACTCTCTGAGCTGCGCAAGTCTGATTCCCGTCTCCTGCTCCCCGAAATTTTCTGACAGCCACTCAATTTCTTTTTCCAGCTTTAATGATTGCTCATAGCTTTCGGGACGTTCCGCCACAAAGGAAAGATACTCATTCTCATCCAATTCTATTCTTTTGGCCGCCAGATAAGCCTGATAGGATTCCTCATTCGGCTCTACCTCATTGGACTCATAAAAGCATTCTGCTGCAGCACCATACTCCATCATACATGTCAATGCAACTCCCTTATTATGCAGAATTTCTGCCTTCACTTTTCCCGAAGGCATATCTGCGCCACGCTTCGTCTCTTCCTGCCATTTGGAAAGCAAATCATCATACAGACGGACTGCTGTAGTGTATTTCTTCTTTTGCACAAGATAATCCACCTGCTTCTTACGTTTTTCAATTCCGCTCAGTCCCGCTCCTTCCTTCAGCATTTTCTCCACTTCTCTGATTGTAGCACTGTCATACAAGCCTACATATTCCAGTATCAGGGTTACGAATGCACTTAAAGAGCCCTGCTTGCGAACCAACGGATACAATTCCTTGGCAAGCTCCTTCACACCACATTCCCCCTCAATCCAATCTACCAGTTTTTCATCCAACAGAGACAAATCCAGTAAAAAAGCATTTTCTCGCAGACAAAAGCACAGTTCTTCCATACAGCCAACCCGTATTTCAAGCCCTGATATATAATATGGAGTTGTCGCATAATCACCAACGCAGAGACTCACCCTCATGTCAATAACCTCATTCACACTAATATAACTCTATTTCTTCTCTCCAAACATGTCCTGTCCCGACCCTAAGCTCTCCCAGCCCCAAATCGGTTATCTCCACAACCAGACAGCTTTCCTCTTTCAAATACAAATGAATCCGCAGACGAGTGAGGACGCCTGCCATATCCTCCAGCACGATTTTTGCAATCTTACCGTTTGTACCAACAAGCGGCATAATCCGCAGCTCAATTTCATTTCCTCCCTGCAGATAACAATCCACAGTCTGTTCAACCTCAAACCAATTTACTCCGGCATCCAGCAGGGCGTAATAGGACTCTTCCCCTCTGCGCAGAATATTCATACCCACATTGGCCTTCAGCTTATCATTTCCAAGGAACACATGATTCCTTCCCGTCTCACTCACAGACAAACGCTCCTGCATTCCAAAGCAAGCTCCCTTACTGTAAAGATTGCTTCCCTGAAATACACGTCTGCCCTTGCATAGAAACCGAAGCGACTCCTTCATCCATTCCTCAGAATAGTTCTCTCCGATCAGGAAAACGGAGGATATCATTTGATTCTCGCACACCTTGGTCATGAGCTGAAGGAATTCCCGGTCAAGCCGTTCCATCTTCTCTGAACGCAAGCTCTCCGCCTCCGGCACCGGTTCATAAGAAAGGAACGGATATGCTTCATCACTGATAAAGGCAACGATGGGAGTGGTGCGTCTATTACATTCCATTCGGTACGCCTTGATGCTGTTTTCCCGATAATCACACAATAATACCTGTCTGTTCCACAGCTCCTCCGGTTGATGAATCATATAATTATAAAAGCTTTCTATATGACTCTGAAAGCTGACCTGTCCCAGCTTTATCTTCAGTCCTGCCACTACCTGAGACAACACCTCCAGCAAACGATGATCCAGACCCTCACAGGTAATCATCAGCGCATCAATTTTGTCCGGAGAAGCTATCTGAGAAAGCATCCCAAGACTTCTCTTCACAAACAGCGTCAAGAGAGCAACAGGATCAAAGGTTTTTTCTTCAATCTGCACCTCCTCTCCGTCAATCGCCTGACGAAGCAGATTCTTGACAAGGATGCCCTGATTCTCATTGGCGTATCGCAGCGCTTCCTTACCGTAAAACCATTGATTCACATTGTCGCGCTTACACAGCACGGTGGGAATATTGTATACTTCCGCTCCCGTCACTGAGGAGAGGGTCTCGATCTCGCCTCCGGCAATGCAATAACTGATCTGAGAATAATCGTCTCCCAGATCGTATCCGACTATCAATTTTTCATTGCCCAGAAACTTGCGCATATCTCTCCTCCTTTCCGTCGCTTCCCTCTTCGGCTATTGCAGACGAAACAAATGCTTATTCCAATACTCCTTGCGGTAAAAATCCTCCAAAAGATTATCCAATGTATCATAATCCTGTAAAGTCTTACTGATACTCATATCGTTAATCATTTCATAACGATTGCTGTGTGTATCATTTACGATATCGCTCTTCTGAATATTTCCACTCTCCGTAAGCTGCTCCTCACCATCATATTCCTCCGTAATATAGTACTGCAGGTTTTCCCCAAAGAACAGGACAAAATCCTTGAAGCACACTCCGCCGTAGACCTCTGTCATATACTCTGTTAAATATTCGTCAGCCTCACCATGCTCGTTCATTACCACATAGTGAATACTTGCCCTTCCCCCGGGTCGGGCACAATATTCCACAATACTTCTGTCCCCCATCTCTTGTGTCAAATATCCAAAATCCTTCAAATCCCGGAAGAAATTTAGATGTATATTCTGCTTCAGCATCTGACTCAGAAAATCCTCCATCAGGGGCTTGCCCTCCTCCGTCAATTCCTCCGGACACTCCGCAAAATATTTCAAATAAGCCAGCTTACACACAATTGGTATCTCTTCTCCACGCTGATAGGCGTAATCTATCTCCCGAAAAACATACGTGTCTGTCAGCTTCTGATTCACAAAATAATCATACGAGCACTGCATCAGAAAAGCCTTCTCCACTTCCTCCTTCGCCCCCTGGGCAACATAGTAACGGAAGATATCCATCTTTTCCACTACAAATGCTCCGGTATACAGCATCTGCAGTATAATCCTCTCTGAAAGCTCATAACAATCCACCTCAAAGGATCTGGCAGCTTTCCAGATATCCCTCATTTCTCTGGTCATTCCGTGATAATATAAATTCAAATATGTCAGAATGGTACTGTCATATTTTCCCTTTTGGAAGGCATAAAATACAGCCGCCGTCAACGTCCGATTCTCCATCATATTGCCGCGCCGGATCATTTCACCGGTCAGACGCATTAATGTTTTGGAATCCATAAAATAAGGTCCGAACTGTAAAAGCCACTGATAGGCAATATGGTATTTCCCACGAAGCACCATAAACTTCAGAACCTTTCCACGTTCCTCCATGGTAAATTCTTCGAAGGGCATCGTCTCCAGATATTGATCCAGAGCCGTCATATCATCCGCATCATAATAGTATTGGAGAAGCTTCAGACATATGTCCCTTTTAACTCCGGATAACACGTCTTCAGACGCTGCAACACGTAGTACCCTTTCTCTGTTATCCTCTGTAATCTCATTTCGTTCTGTTTCACATAAATAAAGATCCAATTCGGGGCAGGTCTTGTCATAATGCGCTATCATGCGCAGATATTTCCCAGGCATCATAAGCTTTTCCAAGGTGTATTCCACATTTTTGACAAAACGGTTTCCCCATCCATCCTCAAATAAAATCGTATAATCATTTCCATAAAGGAACACCCATGCACAGCCCTCCTGCAGACTGTATTCTCTTGGCTTCAAATTCCCTGTATGGTAGACGATTACCTTGTGCAATCTGGTATCCTCCACTCGCACCTGATGTGCAAATAACAGTCGGGATAATGACTTGGCGGATTCCTCCGTGATCATTCCCGGGGTCAATATATTCTGATAAAGTGCTGCAAGATTCCTGTTAATATGCTCCTTATGTATCTGCTCTATCACGAAACGTTCCATGCGTCCCCGATAGTTTTCATAAATTTCCGGGAACTCCGCCTTGTGCTGCAAAACATAGTGATACAAATATGCACTGTGCTCATAATCCAGATTGTTTTGATAAGAGAAATACATCAACACCATTTTAGGCAGGCTCCGAGGTTCTGACAAATCCAGTGACATCATGTAGTACTCATACAAATTCGTAATCCGAAGCTGTGCCTCCACGCCCTTCTGATACCATCCAAAATATTTCTCTCCGCATTTGCCCCCCTTGATTAAGAGAGTGCAGATTTCCTGTAAAACCCGCGAATCCTTTTTCTTCTCATACAAATAGGTCAAAATATGATAAAGCACCGATGAATATTCACGCACACGCCCCGTCAGATAAAGAATCTGTTCTACCAGCTCCTGACTAAGCATTTGCTGTTTTGCGCCATAGTGCAATACCTGTAATTCAAAGGCATCCATTTTCCGCAATAGTGTCGGATTATTGCCCAGCAGATATAACGCCTCTATATAAAGAATCGGGCTACTGCATCCACGGTAGAACTGCTTCTCCATCAACAACCATTTCGAGGATGCAGAGTTACTGTATTCCTCAGACAGATATAGCAAAAGCCATGCCACTCGCCACCGGGATTGATCCTGTCTGAAAATCTGCTGTACTTCAGACGCAATCTGATCCACATATTCTGCATCCCGGTGAATCAGGGTAGTCAGATAAAGATAATACGCCCATAGTGCCTTGTCTTCCTCTTTTTTCTGTTCCATCAGGCTCATTGAATGGTCAAGCAACCACTCTGCCTCATTGTACCGTTCCTCTGAAATCAACAGCTGTGCCTGAAATAATCTGGCAGGGACATCGTTTTCATCCATTGACACAAGCTTGTCTATCAGCTTTCCGGACTCCTTCATCCATGTGGCAGAGCTAATTTTCTTCATGCGAAACGCCTGATAAAATTCCATCAGCTGCACCATGGTACGTCTTCTTGTAAGATCTGCATGCTCGGTTTCTCCCATCTTAACCGTAACCGGAATCGTAAGGCAGACATGGGAATTGTAAAGCACTACCTGTCCGAAATTTTTTCCCCTTCGACAAAGGTTACTGTCTATAAAGACCGGAAGTCTGCACCGATTCCCCAGAAAATCATCATCCGTCAGGAATTCCTTCTCCGTGAAAACAAAATCCCCGTCACATTCCACATTCAGAGCCGTGTATCCCCATCCATTGCGGACAATCCCAATCTCCTGTTCCAATACCTGATAGGGACCTTCCGAAGCGGCCAATTCCAAAGCAAGCTCCTTCTCCTCTACCAGAAATTCCACCTTCTGCTTCTTGCTGTTCTGAATCAGAAACTCTTCTACATTCTGTTCATTACCGGGGTATGCAGACAAGCCCCTGTAGCTATCGTAAACTCTGGCATCGCTCCCTTTAAAAATGCACGCAAATGAGGGCGAATAAAAAAGATTTACCGCCTCCTGCCAGTTGCTCTTTGCCAAATTGGCAAAGTGAAACAGATTTTTAATTGTACCGATGGATGAATTCAGAACCGTATGCTCTATAGACACTACGAAGGGAAGATAATATTCACCGTGATTACTGATTACATTGAAGGTGCCCTTTATCACGTCTCCTTCTTCCATATTCTCCCCATGAAAACAGAAAGAGATTTCCTCATTCCAACCTTCAAATGAAGGTGTAAGGCATTCCATCCTAAGATCTGTAGGACGTACATAGCCATTCGTTAAGACATCTGCTATGGAACGAATACGAAAGCTACCCTCGTAAATGCTCCCTGCAGGAATACTGATTTCTATTTTTGCGCACGAGAACTCGAGAGATCCGTTCTCATAATCGAAGTTTCCCCCTAAGATTCTGTCAATAATTCCCTGCATTTATACTCTCACCCGCTTTTATCCAAAGTATGTATTTATTATAACAAATAATAAGACACAGGGCAAATAGTTTCGGATAAAATGGATAAAATGCAAAATTTAGTTTTTCATAATTTTTTTTAATAATCATATATATGTTAAAAAAGCTACAAAGGTGTCTTTATGACCTCAAAACCAATTCATGCAGCTCAGGAAGTCTCCGATTCACCGGAAACCATTGATGCTGCTTACGCAGGGCAAATTAAAATTAGTGTGATATCAACCATCGGTCTGCTTCCGGTGGTCAACGCAACCGTCGTGATATCCTATACCGGTGATCCTGATTCTCCCATCGAAACATTAACCACCGACAGCTCCGGTCAAACACCGACAATCGAATTACCTGCACCTCCTCTCGATCTGTCACTGGAGCCTAACAGCGAACAACAACCCTATTCCGAATACAACATTTCGGTTACTGCACCTGATTACGAGCCCGTATTTGTGTCCGGCTCCGAGATTTTCGCCGGAGAGCTGTCTTTACAGCCCATTCGTATGAACCCGACTGCCAACTCTTTCGAGCCCGAAAAAATCGTAATCATTCCTGCACACACACTTTTCGGGAACTTTCCGCCCAAAATCCCGGAGGCAGAAATTAAACCCATGCCGGACACCGGAGAAATTGTCTTAAGCCGCGTGGTCATTCCCGAATATGTCATTGTACATGATGGTGTTCCAAGTGACTCCACAGCCTCCAATTACTGGGTTCGCTACAAAGACTACATCAAAAATGTGGCTTCGTGCGAAATATATTCTACATGGGCAGAGAATGCAATCTATGCCAATATTTTGGCTATCATGTCTTTTACCTTAAACAGGGTATACACGGAATGGTACCGTGGTCAGGGCTATGACTTTACCATAACCTCATCCACTGCTTATGATCAGAAATGGGTGTATGGTCGCAATATTTTTGAAAACATAGATTATTTAGTCGATACCATCTTTGCAAATTATCTGTCCAGACCCGGTGTACGGCAGCCCATTCTTACCTCCTACTGTGACGGTAACCGCGTGACATGTGAGGGCTTAAGCCAGTGGGGCTCCCAATACCTGGCGGAGCAGGGATACTCTGCCATTGATATCATCCGATATTACTACGGAAATGATATGTATATCAACACCGCGGAAGTCATCTCCGGAGTCCCTTCTTCCTATCCGGGATACGCATTGAATATCGGTGCTTCCGGCGATAAGGTACGCCAGCTGCAAACACAGTTAAATAGAATTGCCCGAAACTATCCGGCAATTCCCACTGTCACTGCAGATGGTATTTATGGACCCGCAACTGCCGAAGCAGTCCGCGTCTTCCAGCGTGTCTTCAATTTGCCTCAGACGGGAGTAACCGACTACGCTACCTGGTATGAAATTTCTGATATCTACGTGGG
>CAYOHU010000008.1:0-18529 GCA_964403845.1 uncultured Acetatifactor sp. | reverse complement strand
CGTCAGATTCGTCTGGAGCGTGAAAAACGTTAGTCCATTGAATAAAACCGATTGATTCGGTAATACTCTGACTAAGAAAAACCGGCGTACATATTTTACATCGGTGCAGAATATATCTTAGAAAGGGTAGCAGATGAATAAAAAATGGACAGGAATCCGAATTGTGTGTGGTCTTTGTGCAGCGATTGGATGGTGGGGTGTGCTTTATCCTGAATTGACAATGACTCCTGACACCTATAAGGTTGTCCTGGAGGATGAGACTGCAGGACAGTCAAAAGAAATCAGGAAGGAAGCGGACTTTGACAGGGATATTTACCGAATGATTTTGGAGGCAAAGGAGGGTCAGATCCGCTATAAAAGCCGCCTGTGGATGCAACTGGAAGCAGTGCTGGGATGGCTGAAATAATAGGAAAGATATCAGGCGAGAGGAAGACGAGGAAAAGGAAATGAGTGACTCTTTGCAGAAAAGTGCGCCCATAGGCGTATTTGATTCCGGTGTGGGGGGACTTACCGTGGCGCGTGAGATTATGCGTCAGATTCCCAACGAGAAAATTGTATATTTCGGAGATACTGCCCGTGTACCATACGGAAGCAAATCCAAGGAGACGGTCACCCGCTTCTCAAAGCAGATTGTACGTTTTCTGCAGACACATCAGGTGAAGACGATTGTGGTGGCGTGCAATACTGCCAGTGCATATGCGCTGGAGGAGCTGGAGAAGGAGATTGCAATACCGATTATCGGTGTGGTGAAGCCCGGGGCAAAGGTGGCTGCGGAGGTGACACGTAACGGCAGAATCGGTGTGATTGCCACGGAGGCAACCATTGGAAGCCGGATTTATTCACAGTACATAAAAAGACTGAATAAGGACGTTACTATCTACGGAAAGGCATGCCCTTTATTTGTACCTCTTGTAGAAGAGGGGCTTTGGAAGGATCCTGTGACGGATGAGATTGCCAGAAGATATCTCACGGAATTGATAGATATCGATATTGATACACTAATCTTGGGATGTACCCATTATCCCCTGATTCGTTCTACGCTGGGCAGAATCATCGGTGAGGACGTAACCTTGGTTAATCCGGCATATGAGACGGCCAGAGAACTGAAGGAACTGTTGGCGGAGAAGGGGCTGTTAAACGAGGAAGCACCAAAGCTGGGAGAGAATCAGTATCAGTTTTATGTCAGTGACGGAGCGGAGAAGTTTAAGCGATTTGCCAATTCCATTATTAAATATGGGATTTTGTCAGCCAAGACCGTTAATATAGAAGAGTATTAGCATTGGGTGGCGGACCTGCTGTGAATGGAGATACATGTGAAGATGACTAAAGAAGTATTGGTCACCATATCCGGTCTGCAATGGGGAACGGATATGGATGAGGAGAATATAGAGACTGTTGTGGAAGCCGAATATTTTAAAAAGCAGGACAGTCATTATTTACTCTATGAGGAGTACCCGGAGGGCTTTTCCAAGCCTTCCAAAAATCGAATTAAATTCAAGGAAAAGCTTCTGGAATTGAACAGACAGGGACTTTTGAATACACATATGATTTTTGAAGAGAATCGAAAGCACATGACTGATTATGCGACACCCTATGGCAATTTTCTGCTCGGCATTGATACCGGCAAGGTGCTGGTAGAAGAGCGGGAGGATTGCATCAGAGTGACGGCAGAATATAAAATAGAGATAGGCGATGAACCTATCTCTACCAATAAAATTGAATTATGCGTACGACAAAGGCCGTGACAAACTTTATTTAATGGGTTTCGCACCGGCCTTTTCCTGTGCTGCCTCCACGGCACGTTTCCAAAGACTCTTCTTCTTAGCCTCAGGCTTTGTCTCACTCTTTCCGTGAAGTCCCTTTACTTCCAAAACGTAGATGCCGCTGACAGTTGCTTTTACTTCCTTTTTGACAGGAATGGAATCAAAAATCTTTTCATCGCAGACCAGAGACATAATCTGGGAACCGGCCTTTACCTTGATAATGGGAAGCTTGGAACCGCGCATCATCTTGGGGGTCTGGTCTATCACTATCTGAGGAAGCCCTGATTCTTTGATTTTCATGCGCTTCTTGTCAATGATCAGCATGGATACGGTCTGTTTATTCGCCTGAAGCACTTCCTGCTGAGCGGCTTGCTTTTTTTGTGCTTTTTTCCCGAGAAAATATAATACTACCATGATAATGGCCAATACTACTAATATCACTATTGTTACGATTACTCCGGTTTTCATTGTTGCTGGAACCTCCTTTGCTCTATGGGCTGTTGCCCGCATAGGACATTGTAACACAGTTGGATATCAATAGGCAACACCAAAAAAGTGTATTTGGGAGAACGTGGAAGGATGAAAGAGGTACTGAATATTGTGTTTGAGCACATGTTTGTGTGGAATATGATTTTTGCTGCAGTAATCGTATTTTTTCAGCGGCGCAGTCCGAAAAGCGTATGGGCGTGGCTGCTGCTCCTGTATTTTGTACCGATTGTGGGTTTCCTGTTCTATTTACTTTTGGGACAGGATATGAGGAAACGGAAAAGATTCAGAAATAAGGAGCTGGAGGATCAGATTGGGGAAGAAATCAGGCAGCAGGAGCATCGTCTGAAAACAGTGGACACTGCAAAGCTGGAGGAGGGAATTTGGGATTTTAAGGATTTGATTCTTTATAATCTGGAGACATCCGGAGCAGTGCTTACAGGCGACAATGATATTGACATTCTGGTTGACGGAAATGACAAATTTAACGCTTTGATAGAGGATCTGAAGCAGGCCAGACACTTTATCCATATTCAATATTATAGTATCAAAAATGATGTGCTGTTTCACCGAATCAGGGAGGTTCTGGCAGAAAAGGCAGCACAGGGAGTGGAGGTCCGTGTGCTGTATGATGCCATGGGGTGTCGTATGGTCAGTCCTAAATACTGGAGGGAGCTGAATGCCCGGGGGATTAGGACTGCGGAATTCTTCCCGGCTCTCTTAAGGCGGTTACAGCTTCGGATTAACTATCGCAATCATCGCAAAATTGTTGTGGTTGATAATCGGGTGGCTTATGTAGGGGGCTTTAATATCGGGAAAGAGTATATTGGTCTGGAGCAGAAATTCGGATATTGGCGAGATACTCATTTAAGGCTCCGGGGAAATGCCGTTATGGCGTTACAGCTTCGTTTTATTCTGGATTGGAATTATGCTGCCAAAGAGAATCTGCTGCGAAAGGCGGCATTGTTCGAAAACCTTGAGCCGGGAACCAGAGATTTCTGTAAAGTACAGATTATCAGCAGCGGTCCGGATCATACCGTGGAACAGATTCGTGATAATTATCTCAGACTGATCAGCAAGGCAGAGCATAGCATCTATATTCAGACACCATATTTTATTCCTGATGACGCTATTTTAAATGCATTGCTGATTGCTGCGCGTTCGGGGATTGAGGTCAATCTTATGATTCCCTGTATGCCGGACCATCCCTTTGTGTATTGGGCAACCTATTCTTATGCGGGGGAGCTGGTGATGGCAGGTGCTAATTGCTATACCTACAACAATGGTTTTTTACACAGTAAAGGAATGATTGTGGACTCAAAGGTGTTCTGCTACGGAACTGCCAATATGGATATTCGCAGCTTTTCCCTGAATTTTGAGGTGAATGCCGTGGTGTATCACCGGGGAAAGGCGTTGGAAATGGAAAAATTTTTCAGACAGGATTTAAGATATTGCAGGCAAATTACCAGAGATATTTATGCAGTCAGGTCTCTTTGGGTGCGGGGAAAAGAGCAAATTTGCCGTCTGCTTTCACCATTATTATAAAAAGGCTTTAAAAAACGTGATATTTATGGTATAAATAAGTTTGACCCAAATTTTTTGAGAGGAATGAAAAAGTATTATGAAAAAGAAAATAGCAAATATTTTTGCAATCGCATTGGCGGCGGGGATGCTTGTCGGATGCGGAAAAGAGGATGCAAGTAAGGCCTTAAAGGATATGGATGTAGAAAAATATGTAACACTGGGAGAGTACAATGGTCTGGAGATTGCTGTTGATCCTATCGCAGTGTCTGACAGTGAGGTGGAGGAGCTTGTAGCCGGTGCTTACAATAATTATGTTACGGCTGAGCATGGCATTACTGACCGCGCCGTGGCAGTCGGAGACGCTGTCAATATAGACTATGTTGGCAAGAAGGATGAGGTTGCCTTTGAAGGAGGTACTGCTCAGGGGGCTGTTCTGGCAATCGGCTCCGGACAGTTTATCGATGGCTTTGAGGAGGGATTGGTTAATGTACAGCCCGGTGAGACCGTTGATTTGAACCTGACCTTCCCCGAGTATTACGACAATGCTGAGCTTGCGGGAGCTGATGTGGTGTTTACGGTAACCGTTAATTTTATCCTGCCTGCTGAGAGAGTAGATGCTGTTGTGGCCGGCATGGGTATTGAAGGTGTGAGTACTGTGGAGGAGCTGGAACAGTACGCTTATGACTATCTCTATAGTATGGAGGAATATAGTTATCAGACCGGGATTCAGAATAAGGTATTAAGTGCATTTATGAGCAACTGCGTGTTTGAAGAGATTCCTCAACAGCTTTCGGACAGATATAGAGAGCTTGTAAATGAGAACCTGAGCCGGCAGGCAGCAGCATACAATATTGATGCGGCGACATTTGTGTCATATTTCTACAACATGGAGCTGGAAGCGTTTCTTGATGAATACTGCATAGAGGCTGCAAAGCAGGATTTGGCATTGCAGGCTGTGGCAAACAGGGAAAACCTGAATCCGACGGAGGAGGAGCTGAATACTTCCCTGCAGGAATATGTTGTAAACGCAGGTTATTCATCAGTGGAGGAATATCTTAGCGAGAATTCCGAGGAGGCTTACAGGGATTATATGGCATGTGAAAAGGCATTGAATTTTATTGTAGATAATGCATTGATCAATGAGAATGTTCAATAATTTAAGAAGGGTGGTAACGAAAATGAATTTAACGGATATTAGAGAGTTATATCGTGAAAAAGAGAAATATGTAGGCACAGAAGTGACTGTAGGAGGATGGGTGAGAAGCAATCGCGACTCCAAGAATTTCGGATTTTTGGTGATTAACGACGGAACATTTTTTGAGACTCTGCAGGTGGTGTACAGTGATAAGCTGGATAACTTTGACGCACTTTGCAAGATGAATGTGGGTGCGGCTCTGATTATCCGCGGAACCATCGTGGAGACTCCCCAGGCAAAGCAGCCCTTCGAAATGCAGGCAGAGGAAGTGTTTGTGGAGGGACTTTCCTCTGCAGATTATCCTTTGCAGAAGAAACGTCATTCCTTTGAATACCTGAGGACGATTTCACATCTGCGTCCCAGAACCAATACCTTTCAGGCAGTGTTCCGTGTGCGTTCCCTGATTGCTTATGCGATTCATACCTTCTTTATGGAGAGGGGCTTTGTATATGTGCACACTCCCATCATTACAGGAAGTGACTGCGAGGGTGCGGGGGAAATGTTTCAGGTAACGACCATGGATTTGAACAACCTTCCCAAGACAGAGGATGGAAAGGTTGACTACTCTCAGGACTTCTTCGGCAAGACCACCAACCTGACCGTAAGCGGACAGCTGAATGTGGAGACCTATGCGTTTGCATTTAAGAATGTGTATACCTTTGGTCCTACCTTCCGTGCAGAGAATTCCAATACGACCAGACATGCGGCTGAGTTCTGGATGATTGAGCCGGAAATAGCATTTGCGGATTTGACAGATGATATGATACTGGCAGAGAGTATGTTGAAATATGTAATCCGTTATGTACTGGAAAATGCTCCGGAGGAGATGGCATTCTTCAATCAGTTTGTAGATAAGGGCTTAATCGAAAGACTGGAGCATGTGGCTAATTCTGATTTTGGTCATGTTACCTATACAGAGGCCATTGATATTTTACAGAAGAATAATGATAAGTTTGATTATAAGGTATTTTGGGGCTGCGATTTGCAGACCGAGCATGAGCGATACCTCACGGAGGAGGTGTTCAAGCGTCCTGTGTTCGTTACGGATTATCCGAAGGAGATTAAGGCATTCTATATGAAGCTGAACGAGGATGGCAAGACGGTTGCAGCTATGGATTGTCTGGTACCCGGTATCGGTGAGATTATCGGTGGCAGCCAGCGTGAGGATAAGCTGGAGATTCTGGAGCAGAGAATGGAGGAGCTGGGACTGAACAAGGAGGACTATGGCTTCTATCTGGATTTACGTAAGTATGGCTCTGTGAGACATGCCGGCTTTGGTCTGGGCTTTGAGAGATGCGTGATGTATCTTACCGGTATGAGTAACATCCGCGACGTTCTCCCCTTCCCCAGAACAGTTAATAATTGTGAGCTTTAGGAACAGGTAAGAATCGGAGTTATAAAACCTTAAGGATTTTTCGGGTGAAAAATCTGCTGAGATATGGTATGCTTTTGGTATGGGAAAGAAAATTGTAAAAATAGTGAACTTCATATTGATCATGAGCCTGACTGTTACAGCCGGTTCCGGTACGGTAGCGCAAGCTACTACTATTTCCGATATTCAGGGGCAGATTACGAAGCATGAAAATCAGTTGGATGATATCAAGGATCAGATTGACGCGTTGACAGGTGAGCAGGATCTGATACAGGAGATGATCGACGATCTGAATGCTGAGATTATTAATACCATGGCAAGTATCGGCATGAAAGAGGAAGAAATTGCAGTAAAAGAAACCGAACTGACCGACAAACAGACCCAATTAGCCGATAAGCAGCTTGAGATTGACGCTACACAAAAAGCCTATGAGGAGGCTAAGGCAAGAGAAGAGAAGCAGTATCAGGATATGCTGGTATGGATAAAATGTATGTACGAGAACAGCAATTCCACTTATTTGGGGCTTTTCATAAAGGGAAATGGTCTTGCCGATATGCTGAATCACATGGATTATATTGAGAGAGTATATGAGTATGGAATGACGAAGCTTAAGGAGTATGAGACCACCAAGCAGGAAGTGCATGATTTGTGGGATCAATTGGTGCTTGAAAAAGAGCAGCTGGAGAGTGAAAAGACAAAGCTGGAGACGGATAAATCCCTGCTGGAGGCTGATAGGGCAGATTTACAGACGCAGAAGAAGGAATTAGACACCATGCTTTCCAAGAAGAAGAAGGAGTCTGCCAACTATGATGCGGAAATCAAGAAATATCAGCAGGAGGCGGCTGTGGCACAGCAATTGTTAAAGCAGGAGCGGGAGCAGCTAAAGCAATTGCAGGCGCAACAGAATCAGGGAAATACCTCAGCGGCTACGGGTACTTATACCACCACGAGCTATACATCCATTATTGACAATGCAGCGGGAAGTGACATGGGGAAACGTGTGGCAAAGTATGCCTGCCAATTTATCGGGAATCCCTATGTATATGGCGGAACCAGTCTGACAAACGGTGCTGACTGCTCCGGGTTTGTATATCGTGTCTACAAGGATTTTGGGTACAATCTGGTCAGAACCTCTTATGAGCAGAGAAGTGCCGGAACAGGAGTGGATTACAGCAATGCACAGCCCGGTGATTTGATCTGCTACAGTGGACACATCGGGATTTACATCGGTGACGGCAAAATTGTTCATGCAAGCAACAAAAATCCCTATCCGCGCGGCGGAATCAAAGTCAGCAATGCCAATTACAGAACAATTCTGGCTGTGCGCAGAATTGTACAGTAGTGCCGATACAACGGCTTGGAAGGAGCTTTTCCTTTTCATTATAAAATCATATGGACAAAACATCCTGTTTGTGTTACGATTGCAGATACAAGACAGGATGTTTTCTTATTTATTCTTGTTTTTTCCGGGCCGCATCGGCTGAATTTCCAATGTATATTTATTAGTTGCATATTTATTAGTTGTATATTTATTAGTTGTATATTTGTTCTGTTTATCTATTCATGCCATTTCGGCTAATTTCCAACAAAGGAGAGAGACTATGACCTACGAGGAATTTAAAAAAGAACTGTACCGTAATTTGCAGATGCCGGAGGTGTCTCAGGGCAGACAGGTGATACTTCTGGAAAAGGGGGATATCCTGATCAGTGAAGAGGCAATCGCTATGATTCGACTGATTAATCTTGGAAATTATGGGAGAGAGGACATGATTCTTAAGGAGGATACCATCTGCGTTGTGTGGAAGAATCAGGGGATTCAAGGCTTGCTGCAATGGAACGTGCATCCGATTTACGAGCGATTCAAACGGGAGGGCTGGCAGGGTGTATTGCCTGAGCTGGTGTCGAAGCTGCAACGGACAGGACCTGCCGGAGACAGCCGTTTGACAACAGGTCGCGTTCCCGAAAGTGAGAGTCTGATGCTCAGGCCATTACATTATCCGTATTACTATGAAGAATTGGAGGATGGTCTCTGCTGGATATTCGGAGAAATAGCGCTTGCCCTGTATCTGTTGGTGCATGAAGACGAGGATGAAATGTTCATGCTGCGGGTAAATCGGGATATGCTTGGAAAGGGAGAGACCGCAGATGAGGTACTGTTGACCAACGCGCTGCTTAACACTGCGGCAAAGCTACCGCCCAGACTTTATTACGGAACCCAAATCAATATGCAGTATGGCAGGGAGTATGGTGTTTTTATGCCGGGGGAAAGAGGCAGGGGGATTGTTGTGCACCCGGATGATGGGCAGGAAGGACTCCGAGGCTATTGCGTGACTACGACCAGAAGGTCATGTGGTGCAGTGTCACTGTTTTATCCGGGGGTAAAGGAACGACTGGCAGAGCTGATGGATGGCGATTATTATGTGGGCTTCACCAGTATTCATGAGGCTATGGTATACCCCGCACGTCACAAGGTCCTGAGTGAACTGAAGGCCGCCATACAAAGGAACAATATTCTGTTTGAACGGAGGGAAATGCTGACAAACCGTGTTTACCGCTATAGCTGCAGCAGAAAGGAACTGATTGAAGTGTAATATCGCGATTTTTTCAGAAAGCTGTATTAAGCTGCCGGAAAGTTCACAAGTTTTTCACAGAGGAAACACATTATTTTCAGAAATTCCTTTTACAATGGATTAATATGGGCAGAAGGAAGGTGAGAAAATGAAATTCAGGCACGAATTGAAGCAAGAGGTGACATACGCGGATATGCTGGCTTTGAGACAGCGCCTAAAAGCAGTTCTGCAGACAGATTCCCATGCTACGGATGGCCGTTATGAAATACGCAGCCTATATTTTGACAACTTGAATGACAAAGCACTGAGAGAAAAAATCGACGGTGTAAACGTTCGTGAGAAATTCAGAATCCGTTATTACAACGGAGATACTTCTCTGATTCACTTGGAGAAAAAAAGCAAGAGAAACGGGTTATGCCATAAAGAGAGCGTTAATCTCACAACAGACCGGACGGAAGCATTGATAAATGGGGAAACTGCGTGGATGGCAGAGGCTGAGGAGCCCCTTATAAGGGAACTCTATTGTAAGATGAAACAGGAGGGCCTGCGTCCCAAAACAATTGTTGATTACACACGGGAACCCTTTATCTACAGACCCGGAAATGTTCGTATAACGCTGGATTATAATATCAGAACCGGAATGCTATGTGTAGATTTCCTGAATGCTTCCTGTGTAACGGTTCCTATCGAAAAGAATCCTATTATTCTTGAAATCAAATGGGATGAATATCTGCCGGATATCGTAAGAGATATCCTTCAGCTCAACAGCGGACGGATAGGTGCTTTTTCAAAATATGCTGCTTGCAGAATGTATGACTATTGACAAAAGGAGTGAACAAATATGACATTTAATGATATTTTTAAATCAAGTTTTTTAGAGAATATGACAAGCATTAGTATTCTCGATATGGTAGTTGCTTTGATACTGGCTTTCGGGATTGGTTTGTTTATTTTTATGGTGTATAAAAAAACATATCAGGGGGTAATGTACTCCTCAAGCTTTGGTACGACCTTGATTGCCCTGACAATGATCACAACAGTGGTAATTCTTGCGGTTACTTCCAATGTGGTGCTTTCACTTGGTATGGTTGGTGCACTTTCCATTGTAAGATTCCGGGCCGCAATTAAAGAGCCGCTGGAGATTGCGTTCTTATTCTGGTCAATTGCGGTGGGTATTGTTTTAGCGGCCGGTCTGATTCCGCTTGCGGTGTTCGGTAGTGTTGTAATCGGTCTGATACTGATTATTTTTGTAAACAAAAAAACATACTACAATCCGTACATAGTAGTGCTTTCCTGTGCTGATTCAGAAGCGGAAAAGAAAGCAAAGGAATTGCTGGAAAAGTATGTGCAGAAGAGTGTTGTGAAAAGCAAAACAGCAACCAAAGGTATGATTGAACTGAATCTTGAGATCCGCATGAAAGATGATAATACCGACTTCATCAATATGCTGTCAGCTATGAATGGTGTAAACAGTGCGGTGCTTGTAAGCTATAATGGCGAATATATGGGTTAAGGGGGTGCAGTATGTCAACACATAAGCATATTGATAAAATTTGCTGTGTTGTGATTGTCCTTACACTGATACTGACGATATTTTTTATGAATGCAGAAGCCTTTGGAGTTCATAAAGAATCAAGGGTAATGGGATATGAAAATAAATTATTCAACACAGCTGCAGTACATACGCTCGATATTATTATGGATGATTGGAATCAGTTTACAGATAACTGCCGGAGTGAAGAATACTATGCCTGCACTGTTGTGATTGATAATGAAGTATATAAAAATGTTGCAATCAGAGGAAAAGGAAACACATCATTGACGCAGGTCTCAGCTTATGGGAATGACCGATACAGCTTTAAGATTGAATTTGACCATTATGACAGCACCAATACCTATTATGGTCTTGATAAGCTCTGCCTAAATAATATTATCCGGGATAACACTTATATGAAGGATTATCTGACTTATCAGATGATGGCTGAAATGGGTGTTGCTTCTCCGCTATGCAGCTATGTGTATATCACAGTAAATGGTGAAGATTGGGGACTTTATCTTGCGGTGGAAGGTGTGGAGAATGCTTTCTTAAAACGGAATTTCGGCAATGCTCACGGCGAACTCTATAAGCCGGACAGTATGAGTATGGGCGGCGGACGCGGCAATGGGGAAAAGTTTACTATGGAGCCTGATGATTTCATGCAGAGTCCGGACGGCAAGCTTCAAAAGCCGAATTTCAATAGGAAGGACGGACAGATGCCTGAAGGCTTCGGTGGAGAACTGCCGGGTGAACAGCCACCGAACCCAATGCAAGGTCAAATCCCCCCGGAGCCTCCGGAAGGAGCACCACAGAATAATATGGAATGGGGGCAGATGCCGGGCGATGTCAGGAATCATGGTAGTGATGACGTTTTGCTTAAATACATTGATGATGAAATAGATAGTTATTCCAATATTTTTGATAATGCCAAAACGAATGCTTCCAACAGTGATAAAACACGTTTGATACAAGCGTTAAAAAAACTGAGTGCCGGCGAAGAATTACCGGACACAGTGGAGATTGAAACAGTCATTCGTTATTTTGTAGTGCATAATTTTGTGTTGAATTTTGACAGCTATACCGGTTCTATGATTCATAACTATTATCTCTACGAGAAAGAGGGACAAATGCAAATGATTCCCTGGGATTACAATCTTGCTTTTGGCGGTTTTGAATCTATGGGTGATGCAACCGGTCTTGTGAATTACCCCATTGATACTCCTGTTTCCGGCGGAAATACGGAGGATAGACCAATGATTGCCTGGATTTTTGATAACGAGGAATACACAGAACGATATCACACAATTTTCGCAGAATTCCTATCGAAATATTTTGATACCGGTTATTTCGAAGGCATGTTTGATAGCATTGCAAACATGATTGCTCCTTATGTAGCGAAGGATCCTACAAAGTTCTGTACCTATGACGAGTTTGAAAAAGGAATCTCTACTCTTCGTGAATTTTGCTTGCTTCGCGCAAAAAGTATAAGCGGACAGCTAGATGGCAGTATCGGAGCTACAGACAGCACTCAGGACAGCAGCACGCTCATTGATGCCGGAGAACTGCGAATCAGTGACATGGGAACGATGAATGAGGATGTTGCTGCAATCGATTTTATGACCGGTGCAGTAATTGAGTGATATCTTCCTGCCAAGGCTTTGATTATGGTACGGGAGTGGCTTCAGATACACAAAGATACTTTACAGGAGTTTTGGAACACACAGGAGTTTAAGAAAATACCTCCATTGGAGTAAGGAGGTTGTCTATGTTTCGCAAGGTTAAAAGCATCTCTCCCCTTGCTGATTACAGGTTGAGTGTTCAATTTAGTGAGGGTGTGACTAAGCTATACGATTTGAAACCTCTGTTTGAGAGAATTCCCGCTCTTAGTTATCTGAAAGAGAAAACAGAAGAATTTGCTTGTGTTACAGTCGATGTAGGTGGCTACGGAATTATTTGGAACGATGAACTGGATTTGAGCAGTGATGATTGCAAGTTTGGCAAGCAATGGCAGATGAGTTTGTAGAGAGTGCAGCAAAAACCTGCATAACCCCTTAGAGTATTTCATACAATATAAAAAAGTATTTTGAGGGGTTTTCCTTTGAAGGATTATATTGAGGAGCGTGCCATCGGCATAGCTAACTATATTATCGAAAATAGCGCTACTGTGAGGCAGACAGCCAAGGCATTTGGTGTCAGTAAGAGTACGGTACATAAGGATGTCACGGACAGATTAATGCAGATTAACCCGACCCTTGCCAGACAGGCAAGGAAGGTTCTGGATGTGAATAAATCAGAGCGACATATCCGGGGAGGACTGGCTACCAGAGAAAAATATCTGCATAAGGAGTGTCGCTGAACGGTAGCGAAAGCAACAAAAAGGGTGTAAGCCGTAAAGACTTACACTCTTCTTTACTTTGTGTGACAGCCATGTGAACATTTATTTCATTAAAGGAATTGAATAACGAATTTTACGATAGAATTTCCAAATAATAGTAAGGGGGAGGCTGACTACCAAAAATAAGGTGGACAGGATTCCGGCGCATCCTCCAATAATTGCGATAATTAAAACAATGGGACTCATATTAGTACCGCCTTTCTTTTTTGTGTTCTAAGAAGATACTAATATAATAAAATCTTTTGGGAAGACAGAAAATAGAAAAAGGGAAGTCTTAACACTTTGTTAACGGGAAATTAGCAAGTTATTAACATTGCACACGACAGTATTTTGCGCTATACTATAGGCGTTGGGTATTGAGCTTGAACGTAAAAGAGACTGGCAAAAAAGAGGAGAAACAGAGATATGACTTTGGAACAGGCTAAGGAAAAGCTAAAAAAATTTGATCAGGAGCATGTGCTGAAATATTATGAGGAGCTTTCGGTTGATGAGAGACAGGCCTTGCTGGCTCAGATTGAAGCGACCGATATGAGTATTTTGGAAGCGTGCAAGCATAAAGATGAGTTGGCAAAGAAAGGAAAAATCACTCCTCTTGCCGCGATGCAGATTGATGAGATTGAGGCAAACAAAGAAAGCTTTGTTGCGACAGGCGTGGAAGCAATTGCGAAGGGAAAGGTTGGAGCAGTTCTTCTGGCGGGAGGAATGGGAACCAGACTGGGCTCTGACAATCCGAAGGGTATGTATAATGTAGGTATCACGAGAGAGTTATATATTTTTGAATGTCTGATTCACAATTTACTGGCTGTAGTACGCAAGACAGCTACATGGGTGCATCTGTTTGTTATGACCAGTGATAAGAATAATGACGCAACAATTCAATTCCTGAAGGAACACGACTATTTTGGGTATCAGGAGGAGTACATTCATTTCTTCAAGCAGGAGATGGCAGCGGCTACTGATTATGAGGGTAAAATTTATTTGGAAGAAAAGGGTAGATTTTCTACCTCCCCCAATGGTAACGGTGGATGGTTTGTTTCCATGGAGAAGGCAGGACTGCCGGAGCTGATTCACAGTGAGGGAATAGAGTGGCTGAATGTTTTTGCTGTGGATAACGTGCTTCAGCGCATTGCGGATCCCTGCTTTGTGGGTGCTACCATACAGAAGAACTGTGCAGTGGGAGCCAAGGTGGTCCGTAAGAACGCACCGGATGAGAAGGTAGGTGTTATGTGCTTAGAGGATGGAAAGCCTTCTATCGTGGAGTATTATGAATTGACAGAGGAATTGATGAATGCCAAGGATGCAAACGGCGATCCGGCATACAATTTTGGCGTGATTCTCAACTATCTGTTCCGTGTAACCGATTTGGAGAAGCTGATGGAGGGCAACATGCCTCTTCATGTTGTGGAAAAAAAGATTCCTTATCTGAATGAAGCAGGGGAGCTTGTGAAGCCCGAGACTCCCAATGGTTACAAGTTTGAGAGTCTGGTGCTTGATATGATTCATCAGATGGATAGCTGCCTTCCCTTTGAGGTGGTCAGAAATAAAGAGTTTGCTCCGATTAAGAATAAAACAGGAGTGGATTCCGTAGAAAGTGCGAGAGCTCTTTTGGAGGAGAACGGAATCTCCTTATAGCAGCAGTCTGAGGACGCAGTACGGAAGCTATGGGAGAAGAAATAGAATAGATGCACAAAATTGTGCCGGAAGGAGAAGAAAATGAAGATTTTAGTAACAGGTGGTGCCGGTTTTATCGGTAGCCATACAGTAGTGGAATTGCAGCAGGCAGGATATGATGTGGTGGTGTTGGACAATCTGAGTAACGCCAGCGAGAAATCCTTAGAACGCGTATCTGCAATCACCGGAAAGGCTGTTCCTTTTTATAAAGCGGATATTCTGGATAGAGAGGCTTTGGAGGACGTCTTCAGCAAAGAAGACATTAACGCTGTAATCCATTTTGCAGGATTGAAGGCGGTCGGAGAATCTGTTCAGAAGCCGTGGGAATATTATGAGAATAATATAGCCGGAACCTTGACCTTAGTGGATGTTATGCGAAAACATAATGTGAAGAATATTATCTTTTCCTCCAGTGCTACTGTTTATGGAGATCCTGCATTCATTCCGATTACGGAGGAGTGTCCCAAGGGTCAGTGCACCAATCCGTATGGCTGGACCAAATCCATGCTGGAGCAGATCCTCAGCGATATTCAGAAAGCAGATCAGGAGTGGAATGTGATTCTCCTGCGTTATTTCAATCCCATTGGAGCACATCCCAGCGGAACCATGGGGGAGAATCCCAACGGCATTCCCAATAACCTGATGCCCTACATCACACAGGTGGCAGTTGGCAGACAGAAGGAATTGGGTGTGTTCGGCAACGATTATGACACCCACGACGGAACCGGTGTGCGTGATTACATTCATGTGGTGGATTTGGCAATCGGTCATGTGAAGGCTTTGAAGAAGATTGAAGAGAATGCAGGACTTCAGATATACAATTTGGGAACGGGAACAGGCTATAGTGTATTGGACATTGTAAAGAATTTTGAAGAAGCCAATGGTGTGAAAATTCCTTATACCATCAAGCCGCGTCGGGCAGGCGACATTGCAACCTGTTATGCAGACCCTTCCAAAGCAAAAGCGGAGCTGGGCTGGGAGGCACAGTATGGAATCAAAGAAATGTGTGCTGATTCCTGGAGATGGCAGAAGAATAATCCCAATGGTTATGAAGCTTAGCCGTTAAATGTTACTGCCGCTCCTGGGGCGACATGCGAAAACGCATTTTGTAGGAAATGAGTCGCAGGGGCGGCAGCTATTATTTGATATAGCAGAAAAGCTTATGCTACATACAGGTACATAAAGATGAAGTGACAGATGCTTCCGCCCATGACGAAGAGATGAAAGACCTCGTGTGATCCGAACTCCTTGTGCTTTGCGTTGAAAAGCGGCAGCTTCAGTGCATAGATAACTCCGCCGACGGTATAGATGATGCCGCCTGCCAACAACCACAAAAACGCGGGCCACGGAAGCGTGTCAAGCAATTGGCCAAAGACAAATACGCAAACCCATCCCATCGCGATATAGATTATGGAGGAAAACCATTTCGGACAGGTAATCCAGAACATCTTAATTGTCATTCCGACAAAAGCAATCCCCCACACAACAGCGAGCAGCGTATATCCAAGGTTTCCGCCTAATACCACCAGACAGACAGGAGTGTAAGAGCCTGCAATGAGAACAAATATCATCATATGATCTACCTTGCGGAAGACACGAAGTGCTTTGCCACTCAAATTTACGGAATGATACATGGTACTGGCTCCATAGAGGAGAATCATGCTGATAATAAATATGAGCATCGCAGTAAATTCTCGGCTGCCGGAGGAAACACCGGCTTTCACTAATAGTGGCACAGCGGAAAAAATTGCCATCATCATTGCAACAAAATGTGTTAAAGCGCTCCCCGGTTCTCTGATTGTTATCTGCATAAGATTCACCATACCTTTCTGAATTTATTTTGTATGCTATTCAGCTTTATTTATGTCAGTATTCCCATATCTTAGTGGAAATACACTAAGATAGAAATAAAAAACACAAAAAGAGTCTCGATACACACATAACGTAGTTTTCAAAACTACATCATGTATATGATAATACTCCTTGCCATAGGAGCTGTCAAGGTTATTTTTACAAAAAAATACATCTGAACTGTCTGTGTCGGCAGCTCGGATGCATTGAAAAGGTATCCCGGTATCTAATCTTCTTCGATGACTTGAATTTCCAAATAATCGAAATCAATATGTTCAATAAAATTGTCCTGCGTGAAGCGGGCTTTGTCATGTCTCTTGAATTCTGCAATGGTTTTATCCAGCCAGATTGGCTTTCCCAGATCGAATTCGTAGCATATCTCTTCTAAGGCATGAAATATCTTGTGGGTGCGAGTGTCAGAACCGGCATCCCGGATACAGGTATCCTTCAGCATGCGGTTGTCTTTGAATACCTTGGCCCATAAACGAAACATGATTTTTCCTCCAAATCCTATACAAAGCTAGATAATTGCGAAACATGAAATTTCCTGTATGAATCTTATTATACGGACGTTTAGAAAGGAATTCAAGGAATATTTTGAAGATTTCCGCATATATACTAACTGTGCAGGCATACGCTGCTTTTGGCAGAAAATAGCTAACTAATCTTAAAAAAGGATTAATTTTTTGTGAAAAACATACATTTTTATGGTCTTTTATGTTATACTGGATATGATGTAACAGAAAAGTACTATATCAAAGGAGCAGAAATGGAAGTTAATTTTGAACATGGGGATGGCATAGACAGCTGGAAAGAAGTCACGTTGATATATAATGCAGCATTACGGCAGATAGAGACCAAGCTGGAGATATTGAATGACGAATTTCAACATGTACATCAATACAATCCTATAGAACATATCAAGGCCAGAATTAAGACACCGGAGAGTATTGTTAAAAAGTTAAAGAGGAACGGCTACGAATCCACCATTGATAATATGGTAAAGTATATCAATGATATTGCGGGAATCCGAGTGATTTGTTCCTTTACATCCGATATTTATCGGATTGCGGATATGATCAGCGACCAGCGGGATATTAAGGTCATCGGAGTCAAGGATTACATTACATACCCCAAAGCCAGCGGATATAAGAGTTATCATATGATTGTGACGGTTCCCGTATATTTGTCGGATAAAATTGTAGATACGAAGGTTGAGATTCAGATTCGTACCGTAGCAATGGATTTCTGGGCCAGTCTGGAACATAAAATCCACTACAAATTTGAAGGGTCTGCGCCGGAGCACATCAAGAATGAATTGGTAGAATGTGCCAAAATGGTGTCGGATCTGGATGCCAGAATGCTTTCGCTGAATGAGGAAATTTTGGCAATCAGCCGCTATAATGAGGAATAAGAAATCAGAGCACAGAGCATCTTTTCTAACGGAAGAGATGCTCTTTTCTCAGGGCTCTTTTTCTGACAAGCTTGTGTGATAGCAGAGGAATACCGGCTTTGTAATGGGGTGATTGATTTCCGGAAAATTTCTACGATTTCCCACGAAATGAGGAGTGCCCGGATACCTTTCGATACCCGGGCTATTATGAAAAAATTATCTAAAAAACTGTTATAGTTCAGGGCAAATGAAAGCATTTCCCAACCACATGAAAAGTATAGCAGGCAAATATGAATAAACTGTGAACATGATGTAAAAACTTGGTGAATGTTACAAAAAAATTCGTTTGAGTGAAAATAAATTATGCAAAATATACAAATAATCAGAGGGACAAGAGATCCCGAAAGGACCGGATGCATAAGATAGTTGTCAGAAAAACAAAAAAATGGTAGAATGTCTATAATTATAAGAAATGCCACAAAATTCATTGCAGAAAGTGGTAGGTGGATATGCTCGGAGGAAGATTGATGGATACTTTTATGGACAAGCTGGCTCAGAAGTTGACAGCGCAGGAAATGATTAAAGCCAATACTGCTGCAGATGTAGAGGAAATGAATAAGTTGAAGAGTCAGACAAAGGAATATCGTGAGATTTTAGATCAGATGCAGAAGCTGGTTGAAGAAAGCTTCACAAAAATAAACCAGATTCAAGTGGAAACGCAGGATGATGAAAAAGTGCGGGAAGCGTTGAGCCTGATAGAACAGTCTGTACA
>CAYOHU010000007.1:0-18734 GCA_964403845.1 uncultured Acetatifactor sp. | reverse complement strand
GTCCCGGTGTGGCTAATTTAAGTGCGGATTTCCGTATCGGTCTTGATGTTATGACAACGGAGACCACCTGCTTATCCTCCATTTGGAAGACAGATGATAAGATTCAGGAGTTTTATGAGATTCACGGTCGTAAGGAAGAGTATGCAGAGCTGAATCCCGGAGAGGTGGCTTACTATGATGGTATGATTGTGGTTGATCTGGATAAGGTTCGTCCCATGATTGCAATGCCCTTCCATCCCAGCAATACCTATACCATTGAGGAATTAAATGCGAATCTTTATGATATTCTGGATGAGACGGAGAAGCGTGCTCTGGTAAGCTTAGACGGTGCAGTGGATTTCACTCTGAAGGAGAAGGTAAAGAACGGTAAGTTCATGGTGGATCAGGGTATCATCGCAGGCTGTGCAGGCGGCGGATTTGAGAATATTTGTGCAGCCGCTGATATTTTGAAGGGAAGCTATATCGGCTCTGACGGATTTACCCTGAGTGTATATCCTGCATCCATGCCCGTATATATGGAATTGATTAAGAATGGTTGTGCAGCAACTATTTTGGAGACCGGTGCTGTTATGAAGACTGCTTTTTGCGGTCCTTGCTTTGGTGCAGGTGATACCCCTGCCAACAATGCCTTCAGTATCCGCCATTCCACCAGGAATTTCCCGAACCGTGAGGGCTCCAAGCTACAGAATGGTCAGATTTCCTCTGTTGCACTTATGGATGCCCGCTCTATTGCTGCAACCGCTGCAAACAAGGGTGTTCTGACTCCTGCTACTGAGTTTGACGGAACGATTGGACAATACAAATATCATTTTGATTCTAATATTTATGCGAACCGTGTATTTGATTCCAAGGGTGTGGCAGATCCTGAGGTGGAGATTCAGTTCGGACCCAATATTAAGGACTGGCCTGCAATGGGTGAGCTTCCCGAGAATCTGGTGCTGCGTGTTGTCAGCGAGATACATGATCCGGTCACCACAACAGATGAGTTGATTCCTTCCGGAGAGACCAGCTCATATCGTTCCAATCCTTTAGGACTGGCAGAGTTTACTCTGAGCCGTAAGGATCCTCTGTATGTAGGTCGTGCGAAGGAGATGCGCGCTGCACAGGAAGCAGTAATGGCCGGGAAATGCCCTATAGAGAGCTGCCCTGATTTGGACTTGAAGGCTGTGATGGAGACAGTGAAGAAATCCTTCCCTGAGGCAGGAGAGGGAAATGTGGGCTTTGGTTCCACAATCTTTGCAGTGAAGCCCGGAGATGGTTCTGCCCGTGAGCAGGCTGCATCCTGTCAGAAGGTTCTGGGAGGATGGGCAAATATCGCTAATGAGTATGCGACCAAGCGTTATCGTTCCAACCTGATCAACTGGGGTATGCTTCCGTTTCTGATCAAAGAAGGAGAGCTTCCGTTCAAGAATCTGGACTATCTGTTTATCCCCGGAATTCAGAAAGCGGTAAGGGAGAAAACAGAGGTTATTAAGGCATATGTTGTAGCTGACGGTTCCCTGAAGGAGTTTGAGCTGAAGCTCGGTGAATTGACGGATGAAGAGCGTCAGATTATTTTAAGAGGCTGCCTGATTAACTATAACAGAGTATAAAGCGGTAAAACAGATACAGCTAAAGTTTTGCTAAAACCGGTCGATATATTGATTACAGGATAGCTGCTGGGCCGGCAGTTGTCCGAGTAATCAATATGTTTGACACCACGGATGGTATTTTGCAGGAGAAAGGATTTTCCGGCAGGATATCATCTTTTTATTTGTGGGAAATGATGAGAGTATCGTGATGAATTTTTTCACAAGCATCCGCAAAGGTATGTGATTTTTGGGGATTGTGACGGACCGGAGGAAAGTCGTAAAAGGTTCTCGGCAGGCCTGCAGCTGTGTCAGGGAAGGCGCAGCCGGAGAGCGGTCGGAGAATGGGTGTCTGCAAAAGGAGTAAAGAAGGATTGAAGATTGATTCCGCTACAATAGGAATGGAATCCGCCAGAAGCTACAGAGCTTCTAATGTTACGGTCAGACGCTTTGCGATAACGGAATATCAGGCAGGTTTGACGCAAAATAACAACACACTGAATACGGCTGTCAATGATAGTCAGGAGGATGTGAAGGAAAAGGAAAGACAGGCGACAGAGAAAAAGGCGGGTATGCCGGATGACTGGCAGAATCGCTATGGGATGGCTTCCTCCAGAATTAAGCTGCGTGAGTCGATTGATAACGCGGTGGAGGATATCAGACAGGTTACACTCCGCTACATATTTGATCTGCTCTTTTCTGCCAGAAGAGAACGGCTGAGGAATTGGCTGGATGAGGGCAGCAGGACAGAAGGTGTATCAGAAAATAATGCGGAGACGACACAAAACGCACAAGAAGTTAATGCCGCCGGTACCTTTATGACAAGCTTTAAGGTTTTGAATTATGTGGAGGAGTCTTTTTCTGTTGAGGAAGAGAATACGGCTTTTTCTACGGTGGGAACGGTGCGTACCGCGGATGGAAGAGAGCTTCAGTTCAATGTGGAAGTGGGCATGAGCAGAGAGTTTCAGCAGTATTACAGAGAAGAACTGGAGCTGGCTTCCTTTACCATGTGCGATCCTCTGGTGATTAATCTGAATACCAATGTGGCAGAGCTGTCTGATCAGAAATTCTTTTTTGATATTGATGCGGACGGCGAAGAGGATGAAATATCGCAGCTGGCTGCCGGCAGCGGATATCTGGCCTTGGATCAAAATAATGATGGTATCATCAATGACGGCAGCGAGCTGTTCGGCACCTCAAACGGTGACGGATTTGCAGATCTGGAGAAGTATGATGAAGACGGCAACGGCTGGATTGATGAGAATGATGCGGTTTGGTCAAAGCTGAAAATCTGGTGCAAGGATGAGAATGGTCAGGATGTGCTGTATCGTCTGGCTGAAAAGGGTGTAGGTGCGATTTGCCTGCAGAGAGCGGCGACGGACTTTACCCTGCAGGGTGGCACAGGTCAGACCTACGGCGCAATCCGCAGTACCGGCATTTTCCTTTATGAGAATGGCAGCGTGGGAACAGTGCAGCATGTAGATGTGGCAAAATACAGTAAGGAGGCATAACAGGGCATTATTTATTCCGTTAAATAAAATCCATTTTTCTTGTTTCAAATTTTATATCTGTTCAATATGCAATAGAAAAAGAATTGCATAAATCCTTTTGTTTCGGCAAGACTAAAAATGAAAATTGAAAAACTGATATGTCGCGAAAGCGGTCGATAGCAAATAAGGAAGGAATGGCAGATATGAGAAGAAATAGAAACAGCAAGGTCAAAAAAGAGCGTATTATTATGATTGCATCCTCTGCATTTGTGCTGGCAGCACTCACTATGACAGGGGTGTATATGAAGGAGAACAATGCAAAATCCATGGATGACGGTTATTCCATGGATTTTGCTGCCCTGGAGGACAGTGCGGAGCATAAGCTTCAGGAGATTGCACGGAATGTGCAGCAGGACACAGAGGAAGGCTTGACGGCACAGAACGGGAAGGCTACGGATGCAGAAAAGACCAATGTAGCGCAGGGAAGCTCTGTGCAGGGTGCGTTGGGCGAGCCTGGAAATCCGGAGGATGATCTGGATTATATGCCGCTGGAGGTAGGCTCCGGTTTGGTGGAGATTCCGGGATTGACAGACGGTAAGTACACCATGGAGCAGGAAGAGCCTTCGGTGGGAGAGCCGGCAGAGGAGAAACTGACAGAGGAAGAGGTGTCAGCACAGAACATTATCATATCGGATAAGCTGCATTTTGCGCAGGAGGATGGGCTGAGCCGTCCGACTGCAGGTGAGGTCCTGATGCATTACAGCATGGATGGCAGTGTGTATTTTGAAACGCTGGAGCAGTATAAATACAATCCTGCGGTAATGTTTTCGGCAGAGGAGGGCAGCGAGGTAACCGCGTGTGCAGACGGTAAAGTAGTAGATATTTATGAGGATGCGCAAATCGGTCACGCGGTGACCCTTGATTTGGGAGATGGATATCAGGCAACCTATGGTCAGCTGAAGGATATTCAGGTGACATTGGGAAGCTATGTGGAAGACGGTGAAGCAATCGGCTCAGTAGCAGCGCCTACAAAGTATTTCACCGTAGAAGGCTCTAATCTGTATTTTCAATTGACGAAGGATGGTAATCCTGTAAATCCGGAAAATCTTTTTTGAGAGGTTTGAGATGTATATTGTAGGCGGAAGAATAGTCACGATGACAGGAGAGGAATATCCGGAGGGCGTCATTCATATTGAGAATGGAAAAATCAAAGCGATTGGTACCCGGAAAGAGATTCCTGTGCACCCGTCGGAACAGGAGAGGGTGCTGGTAGTGGAGCACGGCTTTATTATGCCGGGAATCATAGAGGCACACAGCCATATGGGAATCACGGAGGAGAAAAAGGGCATGGAGGGGGATGATTGTAATGAGACGGTGGAACCGATCACACCATACCTTCGTGCCATAGATGCAATCAATACCATGGATGCAGCGTTTGACGACGCGGTGAAGGCAGGGATTACTGCTGCAATGATCGGTCCCGGAAGCTCCAATGTGGTGGGCGGTCAGTTTGCGCTGCTGAAGACCAAGGGAAGGCGCGTGGATGATTTGATTGTGAAGGCTCCGGCAGCCATGAAGGTGGCATTCGGAGAAAATCCCAAGGTGAACTATTCCGGACAGGGCAAAAGTCCGGTGACGCGAATGGCGATTGCAGCAATGCTGCGCAGAGAACTGACAGAGGCGTCAGAATATCTTGCCGAAAAAGAACAGGCGAAGAAAAACGGCCGGAGCTTTAAAAAGGATTTTTCCCTGGAGTGTTGGCTTCCTGTGCTCCGAAGGGAAATTCCTCTAAAGGCGCATGTGCATCGGGTGGATGATATCTTTACCGCAATCAGAATCGCACGGGAATTTAATTTAAAAATGACATTGGATCATTGCTCGGAGGGGCATCTGATAGCCCGGGAACTGGCAGCTGCCGGTTTTCCGGCTATCGTGGGTCCTGATCTCACCAGCCGCAATAAGATCGAGGTGCAGAATATGGATTTCAAGACGGCCGGGATTCTGAATCAGGCAGGTGTCATGACCGCCATTACGACAGATCACCCGGTGTCACAGATTCAGTATCTGCCCCTATGTGCAGGGCTTGCGGTAAAGGCCGGGCTGCCCCTTATGGAGGGCTTTAAGGCAATCACGCTGTATCCCGCCATACTTTGCGGTGTACAGAACCGACTGGGAAGTCTGGAGGTGGGAAAGGATGCAGATATTGCTATTTTTGACGGTAATCCCATGGAGGTCTTCACAAGAACTCTGTATACGATTATAGATGGAAATGTAGTATATGACTCCGAAAATATCGTTGCGTTATAAGAATTTCGTGATACAATATCTTAAGAGTAATGTGTTTGGTGGTTGCGAAGCTGTAGATTTGAGAGCTTCACAATTGTCCGAAGTAATGTTTATACAGGAGGGATGTTTTGAAAGCAACCGGGAGAATCGCCCGGGCTGTCATCATCAGCCTTCTTTCGGGTATGTGTGCCGGGTGCGGAAGGAGCACTGAGACCGCAGCAGGGGAAGGCTATTATGCTGCAGCCGTGAGCATGGAAAATACGCCGATTATTGAATATACAGTGCCTGAGCTTACTGCCAATGTGTTGGTTGACCGTCTGGGATATCAGTCAGTTGGAAAAAAGGAAGCAGCGGTAAAGGGGAAGGTGCTTTCAGAGGAGTTTTGTCTGGTGGATGCAGATACCGGAGAGGTGGTGTATCGGGGAACGATAGAAAAGACTGCATACAATGAGGAGACAGGGCTTTATGTGGGATATGTAGCTTTTGGGGATTATGAGAAGCCCGGTAATTATTATTTGGAGTGTGACACAATCGGAAGATCCTATACTTTTCCCATTGTGTCTGAGCTTTACATACAGCTTTTTGAAGAACTCAGCCGACAGGTGCTGAGCGAGTGTGAACAGCAGACGGTTACCGTTTCGGAAGTGACTGCCCTGCTGACAGCTTATGAATGGTATCCGGAGCTGTTTGGAGATGAGGACGGAGATAAGGTTCCCGATATTTTGCAGACTCTGGCGGAATGGTTTCGGCTTCGTGAGAAGAGCGGGGAAGATATGAAGGACGGAGTATTAAATGCCGGCATTCTTGCCAAGTTCAGCTATTTGTATCAGAAGTATGATAAGAAGCATGCAACCACATGCTTACAGAGGGCTTCCGCTTTGTTTGATAAGAACCGGAATACCATGCAGAAGGATGCGGAGAGCTTTTTTGCTTTGACGGAATTATACAGAGCTTGCGGACTTGTCAGCTATAGGAAGCAGATTGAGGAGTACAAGACATATTTTGAAAATATCAGCAGCTTTGGAGGAGAAGGGGAATATTTATACGGTGCCATGACATATATGGTAACCAGACAGAAAGTAGATGTAGATTTGTGTAATATACTTTTGGATAGGATGATGCGCAGAGGGGAAGAAATCACTAACCGCAGCGGCGATATGACCCATCCTGTGGTGGCTAAGAATAACGGCGCAGATGACATCCTGACACGTGCGTCGGAAGTTGTGTTTGTAAATTATGTGTTAAACAGCTATCAGTATCATACTATTTTGGAAGATTTCTTACATTACCTGGGAGGAAGAAATTTGGAATCTGTGATTTTTTATCCGGGAGAAGATGAGTGCGCGGGCTATATCCTTCCTTTAGCTCAGCTGGCGTCAATCTCTGCCGAAGATTCCTGATCTGACATCCAAAGCGAAGTAACCACATGAGCAAAAGTAAAGCGCTGAAAACACGTTTTTTGCGAATGGGGGCTGAATAGTTACGATAAATAAAATGAGAAATTGTAGAGACAGAGAGGGTCAAGGACAATGAAAGTAGTAGTATTAGCAGGCGGAACCAGTACCGAGAGAGATGTATCTCTAAGCACGGGAAGTATGATTTATAAGGCGTTGAAGAAAAACGGGCATCAGGCAATTCTTCTGGATGTATATCTGGGATATGAAGGAGATACGGAGGGAATCTTTGAGCGGGAGACCGACTGGGCATCGCAGATTGGAGCAGTTTCTGAGCAGAATCCGGATTTGGAGGCAGTGAAGGCGCTCCGCCCTGACGGAGACCGGAACTTCTTTGGTCCCAATGTACTCTCCCTATGTCAGAGTGCGGATGCGGTGTTTATGGCACTGCATGGTGCAAATGGTGAGGATGGCAAGATTCAGGCCTGCTTTGAGCTGATGGGGATTCCCTATACGGGAACGGATTTTGTGAGCTCAGCCATGGCAATGGATAAGGGAATTACAAAGGATATCTTCAAGGCGCACAATATTCCTACACCGGCAGGCATTCGTTTGCTTCAGGGAGAGAAGGAGACTGAGAAGGTACCCTATCCCTGTATGGTGAAGGCCTCCTGCGGCGGCTCCAGTGTGGGTGTATATCTTGCCCGCAATGAGGAAGAATATGAAAATGCGAAAAAGGAAGCCTTTCGATTTGATAGGGAAGTGGTGGTGGAACAATACATAGAGGGAAGGGAATTCTCTGTGGGAGTGATGGATGGAAAGGCGCTTCCTGTTATTGAAATCGCACCGAAGCAGGGCTTCTATGATTATAAGAATAAGTATCAGGCAGGCAGTACCGTGGAGACCTGTCCGGCAGATATTCCTGAGGATAAGACCCTGGAAATGCAGCGTATTGCGGAGAGAGTTTTCAAGGCACTCCGAATGAAGAATTATGCGAGAATGGATTTCATGATGGGAAAGGATGGCTCTCTGTATTGCTTGGAGGCCAATACACTGCCCGGTATGACGCCTACCTCCCTGTTGCCTCAGGAGGCAGCCGCCATCGGCATTTCTTTTGAGACCCTGTGTGAGAAGATTTTAAATTACGCTAAGAGTGAGAAATAAGGAAAAATGTTATTCTGATGTATCAAAAGCAGGTGCATCGGGAAGGAAAGCTATATCTATGATGAATTTGAATTTGTTTGAGATAGAGAAGGCCTGCGGAGGCATCCTGGTACCAAAGGGCGTAGCCCCGGACACGCAGGTAAGCTCCTTTGTTCCGGACTCCAGACAGGTGACAGCAGGGGGTGTGTTTCTTGCCACAGTGGGTGAGAGAGTGGATGGACATCGCTTTATCAAGGCTGTCTATGACAAGGGTGTCAGTCTTGTTGTGACGGAGAAGACTCCTGAGCAGGTAGAGGCTGAGCACGGCATTGAGGTGTCCGCTTGGGGAAGCTATATTCTGGTAAGGGATTCCCTTCAGGCTCTGAAGGATATTGCGGAGTATTATCGCAGAAAGCTGGATATTCCGGTGGTGGGAATTACCGGAAGTGTGGGTAAGACCAGCACCAAGGAGTTTATTGCCGGAGTGCTTGCAGAAAAGTATCGTGTGCTCAAAACAGAAGGAAATTTCAATAATGAAGTGGGATTACCACTGACTCTGCTCCGAATTCGTCCGGAGCATGAGGTTGCTGTTGTGGAGATGGGCATCAGCGATTTTGGCGAGATGCACAGACTGAGTAAAATGGCGCGTCCCGACATTTGCGTGATTACCAATATCGGTCAATGTCATTTGGAGAATCTGAAGACCCGTGACGGTATCCTGCAGGCGAAGACGGAAATCTTTGACTTTATGGCAGAGGATGGCGAAGTATGTCTGAATGGCGAGGATGATAAGCTTCGTACGGTCACCGAGGTAAAGGGTAAGAAAACACATTTCTTCGGCTTGGGAGAATTTCCCGAGGAGGTCTATGCAGACGGAATTGTGAGCAAGGGTCTGTGGGGAAGTGATGCCGTACTGCATATGTGTGGTAGACAGTCAGGAGAGAACGAAGCTGCGACAGCACAGAAGACAGAAATTGCCGTGCCCATAGAGGTACCTCTCCCCGGTGTACACATGGTCACCAATGCCGCGGCAGCAGCCTGTGTGGCGAAGCTCTTAAAGCTGACACCTGAGCAGATTGCGGAGGGACTAAAGCACGTTTCCGCAATTGGCGGACGTAATAATTTAATTCGTCTTCCCAAGTACACTTTGATTGATGATTGTTATAATGCCAATCCCGTATCCATGAAGGCGGCAATCGATTTGCTCAACATGGCGGATACCGTCAAGGTGGCAATTTTGGGTGATATGTTTGAGCTGGGAGCAGCTTCTGATACCATGCACGCAGAGGTAGGTGCTTATGCGGCGCAGAAGGGGATTGACCGTATTTATTGTGTGGGTGAGAACTCCCGTTATATGTATGAGAGCGCGTTAAAGGAAGCAGACCGGGCGAGGAAGACCGGTGAGGCAGAAGCTTCTAAGCAGGAGCAGGAAATTGTTTACTTTGAGACAAGAGATGCCTTGCTGGAAGCCCTGACGCAGAAGCAGGAGAAATACATACCGGAAGGTGGTACTGTATTGATTAAGGCCTCTCACGGAATGATGTTTACAGAAGTTTTAGCTTATTTAAAAGAGCATGCCTGAGCGGGCATGCTCTTTTAAATGGTGTTGACAGCTTTTGAACAGTGTGATATGCCCAAAAGGAATTGAGTATGCCGGAAATGGAGGGGATTTCAAAATATACCTGTAACTATTCAGCTTCCCCCATTATTCCTTTTGTTCCGGAAATACGTATCCGCAATGATACCGGAAACATAGGAGCCGATTGCCTTTTTGGTATCCTTATCCAGCTCATTCATGTAGATCGGTTCGCAATACTCGATGATAACGGTAGTTTTCTTCACCCTGGGAAGGTGATCCTCAAAGATATCCGCTGCGTTTACAATGGACATAGGAACGATGGGGACGCCACCCTTGTCGGCAATCTTGAAGCTTCCTTCGTGGAACGGAAGGAAGGTATCATTTACTTTGTTTCTGGTGCCCTCCGGGAAAACACAGATGGAAACACCGTTCTTCACCTCTTCAATTGCTGACAGTATCACCCTCAGCCCCTGCTTGATATCCTGACGGTCAAGGAAGAGACAGTGCAGATTCCGCATCCAGTTGTTTAACAGCGGATATTTGTTCATCTCTTTCTTGGCGATATAGCCGGTAGGACGGGGAACGCGCACATAGGTCAACAGAATGTCAAAATAACTGCGGTGGTTGCCTACATAGAGAACGGCAGTGTCCTTGGGAATACGATCCTCTCCTTTGACAATTACCTTTACTCCGGTCATGCGAAGAATGACGCGGAAGGCCCAGTTTACAATGGCAAGGGAGCTTCTATTTTTCAAATCCTGATTAAATTTGCCGATAATCCATTCTGCAATCAGCACAGGGATGGAGCAGATCAGGAACACAACTACAAAGATTACAATTGAAATGGTACGAATCATAAACACTACCTCCATTTTAGTTTTGAAGCGTATCAAGTATAGCATATTTTTTGATTCCTGTACATAAAATTATCATAACCATCCGTAGAAGGAGACAGCAGAATACTGCAGAGAATGCGCATGAAAAAAGTAATAATGCTAATGTTGGTAACGGTCATGGGAATCATACTTTCAGGGTGCACCCTACTGAGTGAGGAGCGTGTGAAGCTTCAGGATCTGGATTTTACAGTGTTGGGAGAAGAGATGATTCCGGAGGAGCTGCTGAGTATTATCAACGAGAAAAAGGCTGAGCCCTTTCAATTAACCTACAGCGATCGGGAATTTCTGTACATATGCATCGGTTACGGTGAACAGACAACCGGAGGCTACAGTATTGCGGTAAATGAACTGTATCTGACAGACAGTGCAATCTATGTAAATACGGAGCTGCTGGGTCCGGACGCTTCTGAGAAGAATCATCGGACACCTTCATATCCCTACATTGTGATTAAGACACCCTATCTGGACCAGACGGTTATCTTTGAATAAGCAGCCTCTTCCTTTTTTGAGTAAAACATGATAAACTGTTAACAATTCAGCCGGGTGGTAGTGTCGGCTGAGTAATGAACAAGCGGAGGCACATATGATACTGATTCAAAACGGCTATATGATAGACCCCAAATCAGGACGGGAAGGGAATTATGATATCCTGATTGAGAATACAAGGATAGTCAAAATAGGTGAAAAACTCACTGCACCTACAGCAGAATGCCGGGTGTTAGATGCAACCGGGCTTGTGGTGGCGCCGGGACTGGATGTGCATGTGCATTTCAGAGATCCTGGCTTTACCCAAAAGGAGGATATTCTTACCGGTGCGGCAGCAGCGGCAAAGGGCGGTTTTACCACGGTGGTGCTGATGGCAAATACCAGACCTACGGTGGATAATCAGGAGACCCTTTCCTATGTCATGGACAGAGGGAAGGAGACCGGCATTCATGTCACCACCTGTGCGAATGTCACCATGGGCATGCAGGGAAAGGAACTGGTGCCCATGGAAGAGCTGGCAGCAGCAGGTGCGGTGGGCTTCACTGATGACGGGATTCCGTTGATGGATGCGGAATTGGTTAGCTGTGCAATGGAGAGAGCGGCGAGACTGAATATGCCCATCAGCTTCCATGAGGAGGATCCGGAACTGATTGCCAATAACGGTATTCATCGCGGAAAGGCCAGCGCTTACTATGGAATCGAAGGCTCACCCAGGGAAGCGGAAATCAGCTTGATCGCAAGAGATTTGAAGCTGGCTCTTGAGACCGGTGCATGCATCAACATCCAGCATATCAGCACCAAAGAGGGTGTGGAGCTTGTGCGAGAGGCGAAAGCACAGGGCGGCAATATTCACGCGGAGGCGACGCCACATCATTTCACCCTGACCCAGGAGGCTGCCATTCAATACGGAACGATGGCAAAGATGAATCCGCCTCTTCGCGAGGAGGAGGACAGATTGGCTGTGATTCGCGGTCTGGCAGACGGAACCATTGATATCATTGCTACGGATCATGCTCCCCACACGGCGGAGGAAAAGGCAAGGGCGATTACGGAGGCTCCCAGCGGAATCATCGGTCTGGAGACTGCGTTGCCCTTGGGAATTACGGAATTAGTGAATAAAGGCTATCTGACCATGAAGCAGCTGCTTCGTGCCATGAGTACCAATCCGGCGGATATGTATCATCTGGATGCGGGATACTTGGAGGAGGATGGTCCGGCGGATGTGATTTTGCTTGATGGAGAAGCCAAGGAAAGGGTAAAAGCCTTTGTTTCGAAGGCGTCCAATTCTCCGTTCGTGGGTTGGGAACTGACCGGTGTGGTGAAGACCACAATCTGCCGGGGAGAAATTGTGTACAGACAAGAGGGTTAAAGCGCCTGAAGGTTGTTGCAAAAGCAGGCTGTCTGTCGAGACATTGTGTACAGATGAGAGGGTTGATGAGTTTTGCAACTGCAGAAATTAATGATAGACAGGAAGGGAAATACACATGAAACAGAAACAAAACGCAAAAGTACTATCTCAGAAGGAGATTGCACCATCCATTTTCGATATGTGGATTGAGACGGATCTGGCCGGACAGGCAAAGCCGGGACAGTTCATCTGCATTTACACAAGGAATCAGAGTACTCTTCTTCCCCGCCCCATCAGCATTTGTGAAGTGAGTGAGGACAAGACTGCTCTTCGTGTGGTTTATCGTATTGCAGGACAGGGAACCGCTGAATTTGCCGAATATCAGGCAGGAGACAGCATTTCTGTTTTAGGAACTCTGGGAAACGGTTTCCCGGTGGAGGAGGCAGCAGGAAAGAAGGTATTTTTAATGGGAGGCGGTATCGGTATTCCTCCTATGCTGCAGCTTGCGAAGGAAATGAATGCGGACAAGCAGATTGTGGTGGGATATCGTGATGACAAGACCTTCCTGCGCGAGGATTTGGAGAAGTATGGCAGGGTTTATGTCGCCAGCGAGGACGGCAGCGTGGGAATCAAGGGTAACGTCATGGATGCAATCGCTGAGAATGCTTTGGAGGCGGATATGATTTTTGCCTGTGGTCCCATGCCCATGCTTCGGGCGATAAAAAAATATGCACAGGAGCAGGGTATCAAGGCTTATATTTCCTTGGAGGAGCACATGGCCTGCGGCGTAGGAGCCTGTCTGGGCTGTGTTGTGAAGACCAAAGAAATCGACCATCATTCCCATGTGCACAATGCCCGTATCTGTACGGATGGACCTGTATTTGAGGCAGAGGAGGTAGATCTGTAGGGATGATGAGTTACGGATGGAAGAGTATGGAGGAAACGAGATGAACACACAGACAACAATCGCAGGGGTTACCTTTAAGAATCCCGTAATGACAGCTTCTGGAACCTTTGGTTCCGGTATGGAATACTCTGAATTTGTAGATTTGAATCAGTTGGGTGCAGTAGTGACAAAGGGTGTAGCTAACGTGCCCTGGCCCGGAAATCCGACTCCCCGTGTAGCAGAGGTATACGGCGGTATGCTCAATGCCATCGGATTGCAGAATCCGGGAATTGATGTGTTTCTGGAAAGAGATATCCCGTTCCTAAAGCAGTATGATACCGGAATTATAGTAAATGTGTGCGGCAAGTCCGTTGAAGATTATGTGGAAGTAGTTGAAAAATTGGGGGATGAGCCGGCGGTGGATATGCTGGAGATTAATGTCTCCTGTCCCAATGTAAAGGAGGGTGCGATTGCGTTCGGTCAGAAAGCGGATGCTCTTTATCATATTACTGCAGAACTGAAGAAGCATGCAAAGCAGCCCATTATTATGAAGCTCAGTCCGAATGTAACAGACATTGCTGAGATGGCTAAAGCAGCGGAGGCAGCAGGAGCGGATGCACTATCACTTATCAATACGATTACCGGAATGAAAATTGATATTCATAAGCGGAAATTTGCAATTGCCAATAAAACCGGCGGTATGAGCGGTCCCGCTATCAAGCCCGTTGCCGTTCGCATGGTTTATCAGGCCGCTCAGGCAGTGAAGATTCCCATTATCGGTATGGGTGGGATTGCAAACGCAGAGGATGCGATTGAATTTATACTGGCAGGAGCCAGCGCAGTGAGTATAGGAGCGATGAATTTCGTAAATCCTTATACGACCGTGGAGGTAGTAAAGGGAATTGAGGATTATATGCGCAGATACAATGTGGAGAAGCTGAGTGATTTAATCGGAGCCGTACAGGAGTAGAATGGAATATATTGAAGGATACCTTCATATAGATACTTATATAAGTATCTGTATGGAGGTATTTTTGTGGATCTGATTAAGAAGAATATACATATGGACCGTGTTCGTGCAGAGGCGGTCACCCAGATTACACTGGAGGACGATATGAATATTCCGGATCATAAGCCGGATGTGAATAGTCTGAATCTGGAAAAAGGGACGTTAGTCATAGACGAGATTAAGCCGGGAACGGATATGGTGAATGTCAGGGGAAAGCTGGTTTATTCCATTCTGTATCATACCATGGAGGAAGGAAGCCGTTTAGTCTCTTTGGAGGGGAAGATTCCATATGAGGAGAAAATTAATCTGCAGGGAGTCACCTTCTCTGATCAGGTTTCGGTGGACGGATTGGTAGATGATTTGACGGTTGGAGTGATAAATTCAAGGAAATTAAGTATTCAGTCTGTTATCACCCTGCGTGCATGGGTGGAAGAGCTGTATGATGAGGAAGCACCCATAGGCATCCATGGGGAGGAGTGTGTGGAATATCGCAGAATGCCTGTAAATCTGGCACAGATTGCCATCCGGAAAAATGATATTTACCGAATTAAGGAGGAGGTGAGTCTGCCATCCGGTTATCCTAATATTTTTCAGATTCTCTGGGATACGGTTTCACTGAGTGATGTGGAGTTCCGTGTAATGGAGGAGAGGCTTTCCCTGCAGGGAGATGTCCATCTCTTTCTTCTCTATGAAGGCGAGGGAGAGGATCATCCGGTCCGTTCTTTTGAAACCACGATTCCCTTTAGCGGCAATTTGGATTGCCATGGCTGTCGCGACGGGCAGATTGCGGATATCAGATATCGTGTAGGAACGCAGGAACTGAGCATCCGTCCGGACTTTGACGGAGAGGAACGTAATATTGGTCTTGATTTAACAATGGATATCATGATACATATCTATGAAGAGGAGGAAACAGAACTTCTGTCTGATCTTTACGGAGTGACCAAGGAAGTGAATGTAACTACCCACAGGGCGCAGCTGCGGCAGCTTCTCACTAAGGTGACAGGTAAAATGAAGCTTACGGAGCATATCAGTGTGGAAAAGGGAAAGGCTGCGATTCTGCAGCTTCTGCACAGTGAAGGAAATGTAATTCCGGAGGAGCAGCAGGTGGTGGAAAACGGCATTCTGGTGCGTGGAAGTCTGATGGTGAAGGTAATGTATATCACGGGGGATGATGATGCTCCTTACAGTGCAGCGCAGGCGCAGCTCCCTTATGAATATACGCTGGAGGTGCCGGGAATTGTGCCGGAAGATATGGGCAGCGTGCAGGCACAACTGGAGCAGCTGCAGGTAACTATGCTTGACGGAGAGGAGATGGATGTGAAAGCGGTTCTTGCGTTTCATACGACCGTATTCAAAACAATTCCCATCGAATTGATCAGTCAGGTGGATATATCAAATTTGGATAGTGACAAGATGGGAAGCCTTCCGGGAATGATTATCTACATTGCAAAGGAGGGGGATAGTCTGTGGAGTATCGGCAGAAAATATTATGTGACAGTGGATACATTACGGAAACTGAACGGCTTAAGCAATGATGAATTGAAAACAGGTCAGAAGCTTCTAATCGTAAAAGGAAGCTGAGAGATTTCATAAAAATCGCCATACCGCCGATTTTCAGTTGACGGAACAAATAGTAATGGAGGTTCTGCTTTCTATCACAATAATACCGCCACCCTCGAAAATGGGGGTGGCGGTATTATTGGGGAAATACTACTCTTCAGCAGCTTCTGTAGATTTGGAATTGAGACCGGCTTCTTCAGCCAGCTTGTCAAATTTTTCCATCACGGCTTCATAGGTGCGTTTGGAAATATCGGGTAAGGAACCACCCCAGGTCTTCTCAGCCTGTGCATAGCCCTTTTTGAACGCTTCGCGCATCTCTTCAATCTTGTCTGGATTTCCGCCGGTCAATGCAGTGGCAAACTGAATGATACGATCTGAGGTCTGATTCACACCCCAGTATCCGTCCTCAGCGATATCTGCCTGTGCCTGAGCCTTGGTTGCGGGATCTACAGTGTAGTTTCCGCTCCTTAAGAATTGCCAGATGTCATTAGCCTGTCCGTATGCGTTGGTCTGTTTGCCGATCATCTGCTCTACCAGACTGCGCAGCTGCGCGGTTCTCGCATCGGCATCTGCCTTTAATTTGTTGATTAAGTTGATGTCCGGAGTATAAGTCTTTTTTGTAGAAGTTGTAGCTGTCTCGTTAGAAGGCTCATAAATGACACCGGTATCCTCTGCCGGAGAGGATGCTGTGTTTTTGGCTGTTGTCTTCTCAGCTGTGGTATTCTCTTGTGCACAACCTGCAGAAGAGTATGCGTAAGCAGCCGTGGCCTGTGTTGAAGTAATTCCGTTTACATTCATTTTCATCCCTCTTTTCTGACGTCGAACGTCGAATCCTGCCTTTAAGAGCACACATAAGGCACATCATCCATGACTGTATGTTATGTATCGGCAAGTTTGTGATAAAACTTTAGGGTGTCGATTAATAATTACACTGAGTTACACTCGACTTGAACCGCCTCCTCTGCGAAAAACCTTCCAAAACGAAGAAAACGCCCATCAGTAGGTAATGTGTTAGCCTTGTACAAAAAGTAATATATTATCCATTGGAGAATGATATGAATATAAAAGAAATAATTAACAGTGATAAAGTTGATTTTACCGGGATTTTCAAGTTTTTGAATGCGAATTTTCAGAAATGCAAAAATGAGGAATTTCCCTCTGCAACTTTGAGGAAAGCATTCTGCATTTTTGGGAATTAGGGGTTGCAAAAAAACAAGTTGAGTTTCAGATTGATATTAATTTTAGGATTTCAATTTTAGGTTTGAACAATAGAAATATTGTTTGAAAAGACTTACAAGAATGTTGAGGAAATCCGGTATCAACCCCTTATTTTTCAAGGCTTTCCCAACCTTCCATAACACTTGATAAACCTTGACAAAATGAAAATCCTTGTATAAAATTAAGTACAATCCATGTATACAAAATACAGGATGCACCGAGACCGTGGACAACTTGACAATCCCTGACAGGGGAACAGCCGACCTCAGCAACAGCACAGCCGACCTCAGCAACAGCACAGCTGACCTCAGTAACAGCACAGCTGACCTCAGTAACAGAGCAGCCGACCTCTGCAACGAGTCTCAGGCATCAATACATACATGTAACGAAAGGCATGGTAGATATTATGAATGAATATCAAATGAAGGCGTATGCTAAAATAAATTTGGGACTGGATGTAGTAGGAAGGCTGGATAATGGTTATCATGAAGTGAAGATGGTAATGCAGACCGTGGGAATTTGTGATGTGTTGTCTTTTGAGAAGGCTGACGCGGGAATTACAATGACCACAGATTCCGGAGAGCTGCCTACTGATGAGAATAATCTGATTTATAAAGCCGCGAAACTGATGTTTGAGACCTATGAAATTCCGGGAGGCATTCGTATTCATTTGCAGAAATCTATTCCCATAGCCGCGGGAATGGCCGGTGGAAGCACTGACGCAGCGGCGACGATGAAGGGAATCAATAGATTGTTTGATCTTGGGTGTAGCCTGAGAGAATTGATGGAGCTTGGTGTGAAAATCGGAGCCGACGTTCCGTATTGTGTTTTGGGCGGAACGGCACTGGCAGAGGGAATCGGCGAGATACTGACGCCACTTCCGCCTGCACCGGAATGCTTCCTTTTGGTGGCAAAGCCGGATATTAATGTATCTACTAAGTATGTATATGAACATTTGGACGCAGAGGGTGTGACGGTACATCCTGATATCGATGGCATGGTGCAGGCCATTGAGGAGGGAAGCCTGCAGGGGATTCTGAACCGCATGGGAAATGTGCTGGAAAATGTCACCGTAAAGGCTCATCCGGTCATTGATGAGTTGAAAGAGCGGATGCGGGAGCTGGGTGCTGTGGGCAGTATGATGAGCGGCAGCGGTCCTACCGTATTCGGTATTTTCCTGGAAGAAGCAAAGGCGCAGGAGGCATGTGACCGGATTAAAGAGGAGCACTTGGCAAAACAGGTATTTGTGACGGAGTTCTGTTAAGGAACGGGTAGAAAGGAGAACGGGATGCAGGACAATTTGCATGTTGGTATGGATGAATTTTTGCCGCTTCGTGATGTGGTGTTTAATACATTGCGGCAGGCAATTTTGACCGGAGAATTAAAGCCCGGTGAGAGATTGATGGAGATTCATCTGGCGAACAGGCTTGGGGTTAGCCGCACGCCGATCAGAGAGGCTATCCGTAAACTGGAGCTGGAAGGTCTTGTAACCATGATTCCCAGAAGAGGTGCGGAGGTTGCCCAGATTACGGAGAAGAGCATGAATGATGTTCTGGAGGTCAGGCGTGCTCTGGATGTGTTGTGTGTAGAACTGGCTTGTGACCGTATTTCGGACGAAGAACTGGAGGAACTGAAGAATGCCTGCAGCAGCTTTGAACAGGCAGTGAAAACCAAGGATGCGAAGAAAATCGCACAGGCTGATGTGACATTGCATGATATTATAGTACATGCCACCGGTAATCAACGACTGATCCAGCTGGTAAATAATCTTTCGGAGCAGATGTACCGTTATCGGTTTGAATATATTAAGGATTTTAGCCAGCATGAGAGACTGGTGGAAGAGCATAGAATTATTTATGAAAGCATTG
>CAYOHU010000006.1:13106-19446 GCA_964403845.1 uncultured Acetatifactor sp. | reverse complement strand
GGTAATAATATCGCAAATGTTAACACAACAGCATATAAGTCCAGTTCCATTACCTTTAGCGAATTAATGAGTCAGACAACTCAGAAGGCAAGCGGTCCCAATGCGACTACCGGTATTGGCGGTACTAATGCAAAGCAGATTGGTCTTGGTGTAAAAACCGGTGCAATCAACACCAATATCAGCGGGCAGGGCTCCAGCCAGTCCACAGGTAATCCCTTTGATATTATGATTAACGGAAGTAATTTCTTTATTGTAAATAACGGTAGCGAAAATTTCTTCACGAGAGACGGTTCTTTTTATGTTGACGGTGCAGGAAATCTTGCCATGACAAGTACCGGATACAATGTTATGGGCTGGGGTGTTGATGAAACGACAGGAGCCATTAAGCAGGACAATGTCACTGCACTGCGTATTATGAGTGCTGCAAACATGACTTATCCGCCGGAGGCAACTTCTAAAGCGTATGTTGCCGGCATTATAGATAAGCATGATACGGATGTGACCAGTGCAAACGGCAAAAGTGTAAATCTGAACTTTTTTGATGCGTTAGGTTACAGTTATACTGCAAGACTGATATTTAAGCAGTCAACGAATGTAAATGAATACAGCGTGGAATTGGATAAGATTCTGGATTCCTCCGGCGATGAAATTGACATTTCAAACGTATCCTTCGGAGAGAAGAATCAGATGCAGCAAAAACCGACCACGGTTACCTTCAATGCCCAGGCGTATAAGTGGGATATGAATGGCACTACGAAAACTTTAAAATCGCCGGATGGTGCTATTACATATGCAGTTCTGGATCCGAATTGGTTTGATCAGGATGGTCAGATCAAGAATATGAATGAAGAAGTTACATATACAAGTGAGGGCAAAAACGTAGTAACTACCGTGGGTGAATGTATGGATGCGATTGCCAAGGCATATGGATATGAGGGCTCTACAGAGGAGTTCTTGAATCTGTATGCGCCGGAGAAGATTACAACCGGTACCGCTGTAATTGACGGTGACCCTATGTCAGTTGAGCAGATGCTTGCGAATATGGCAAACGGAGAGACCGAAAATATACTGCCCACACAAGCAGATGATGAGTTGACGGAGCAGAATGAAGCTGCTTTGAGTATTTCCGGCAGATTTTTCGATGGTACCAAGGTTAACTTCAATCCTGATACCGGTAAGTTCTACGGAATTGGTGCTGTCGGAAGTACACAGACCACAATCCTGATGGATTTCCCTGATGGTGAGGGCAATTTTTCGGACATTTCCATTGATTTTTCTGAATGTTCCATGTTTGATAACAAGGGAACATCCACTGTGGGCGCGACCAGCGGTGATGTAAATGGTATCGGTGCCGGTCGTCGTCTTGGAGATATGATTGGTGTGTCTATTCAGCAGGATGGTATGATTTATGCAAGCTATGATAATGGTATGACCAAGCTTTTGGGACAGATTGCAACTGCGGAATTTGCAAATGCGTCCGGTTTGGAAAAACAGGGAGATAATCTGTATTCTGCAACCTTAAATTCAGGTGAATTTGATGGGATTGGTGTGGACATAACTGCAAACGGCGGGTATATGTCTACCGGGCAGTTGGAGATGAGTAACGTTGATTTGTCAGCTGAATTCACCGAGATGATTACAACCCAAAGGGGATTCCAGGCAAACAGTCGAATTATCACGGTATCTGATACGCTGTTGGAAGAATTGACTAATTTGAAGAGATAATGTCTGAATAAGTGATAGGGGGGACGGGAAGAATTTCCGTCCCCTAACGGCTAAAAAACAGACAAGAACACGGGGGGCTAACATGGTAGAAGTGACGAAAATAAATGGGGTAAAAATTTTGGTGAATCCGCATTTGTTTGAAATCGTCGAGGAAACGCCTGACACGGTGATTACTCTCACGACGGGTAGAAAAATAATTGTAAAAGAAAGTAGACAAGAGATAAAAAATCTTGTAAAATTGTATAGAAAGGATATTTTTGCAGAATAATTCTAAAAATTGCGGAAGGTTAGGTGATTTTTATGGATATAGCATCATTAGCTGGTATCATTTTGGGATTTGTAATGTTTGTATTTGGCGTTGTTAGTAGTGCGGGTTTGGGTGGTGTGTATGAATATTTTGATGTGCCTTCCGCAATCATTACATTTGGTGGTGCATTTTCTTGTACATTGACGTCCGTCAGTTTGCAAAATTACATAGATGGATTAAAGTCATTTGCTCTTATTTTTAAGGAACGGAAAACAGATAATACTGAGATAATTCACAAGATTATAGAATTATCCAATGTGGCTCGTAAGGAGGGACTTTTATCTCTGGAGGAGGCTGCGTCAGACTTGGATGAGGAGTTCCTGAAAAAGGGAATTTTGCTGATTGTTGACGGAACAGATCCGGATCTGGTGCGCGCCATCATGGAGACAGAGCTTGTGAGTATTGAGGGACGGCACAAGGATGTAATCGGCTTTTGGGATACCCTTGGTTCCATGGGACCGGCATGGGGTATGATTGGTACGCTGGTAGGTCTGGTTGATATGCTGTACCATATGGATGATCCCACTTCATTGGGACCGGCGATGGCAGTTGCGCTGATTACTACACTGTATGGCTCTTTGTTAGCAAACTGGATCTGTATTCCGGTATCGAACAAGCTGAAGGCTGACAATGCAGCAGAAATGATGCAGAAGGAAGTTATGATAGAGGGACTTCTGTCAATACAGGCGGGAGAAAATCCCAGAGTTATTGAAGAAAAATTGAAATCTTTCCTGGCACCGAAGGATAGAGAGAATTCCACGGAGGAAACAGGAGGTGAGGAGTAGTGGCAAGGAGAAAAGAGGATACGCCGTCGTCCGGCTCACCTGCTTGGATGACAACGTTCAGTGATTTGATGAATCTTCTCCTCTGTTTCTTTGTTATGTTGTTTTCCATGTCCACGGTAAGTGAGGAAAAATGGCAACAAATGGTTACAGCCATGAATAATACCTTTAGTATTTTTGACTCGGGTGCAAATTCGATTGGTGATGGTATCTTGATCAGTAACGGGGTCAGCCAATTGCACGAACTGGATCAGTACATTAACAGCATGGGAAAGAGTGAAGAAAGTGACAGTGATTCAGAGAATCTTCAGGAGGACAAGAATCCTGCACCAAGTCTGGAGGAACAGCTTGAGGAACAATATCTGAAAGAAAATGAGACCATGGCAGAGGTGATAGAGGAAGCTGTCAGGGAAAGCAATATGCAGGAACAGATAGAGGTTAATTTCTCCTCGCAGTATGTGCAGCTGTCTATGAAGGGTGCTTTGTTGTTTGATTCCGGGAGCGCAGAAATAAAGAAGGATGCGGAAAAGGTACTTGCCAAGGTGGGTATAATATTAGAGCGCTACAGCAGTGGTACTATTGAAATAGAGGGACATACGGACAATATTCCCATCAATAGCTCGCGGTACGCAAGTAACGAGGAGCTCAGTAGCGCAAGAGCACTGTCAGTATTCTATTATTTGTCCGAAAATACGACGCTTGATCAGACATGTCTGAGACATGCGGGAATGGGAGAGAGAGTTCCGATAGCAGACAATTCTACAGAAGAAGGCAGAAGCAAGAACAGAAGAGTGGAGATTAAGATATATAACTCCTATTGATGTGTTTTTTGAAATTATTTCAAAAACAGAAAGGTTTATGGGAATAGCTATGAAGAAAAATTTATTATCAGTGCTTATATTGGCACTTTTGGTGGTTAATATCATACTTACCGGTGTAATGATGTTCAGTGTCGTAGGGGCGAATAAGAAGACTGCAGACCTGGTAAATAATATAGCGACGGTGTTGGAACTGGAGCTTACGGTTCCCGGAGAGGAGAAGGAAAAGGAAACAATTTCACTGGCGAATACAGCTGAGTATTCGCTCAGCTCCGCCATGACGATACCGCTAGTCAGCGAAACGATTACTACAGAAAGCGGAACCACGAAAACCAAGGAACGCTATATGATGTGTGAAATTGCTTTGCTGATGAACAAGAAGAATAAGGATTACAAGGTATATGGGGAAACGATTGCAGACAGAGAAACCTTGATTGAGGATGCCATTACTTCCGTTGTTAGTTCGCATACGGAGACAGAGTGTAGAAATGACATGGAAGGGATTAAGGAAGAAATTCTGGATAGAATTCAGGAATTGTTCCAGTCAGATTTTATTTATAAGATTGCAATCAGCAATGTGAAATTTGGTTAAATGTCTATAGACATAATTTTTAAAACAGGAGGTGAGAATTTGTGGGCGAAGTCCTTTCACAGAACGAGATAGATAATCTGTTGGCAGCGTTATCTGCCGGTGAGCTGGATGCTGATCAGATACAGGGAAAAGATGAGAAACAGGTTAAAAATTATGATTTCAGTCGCCCTACAAAGTTCTCCAAGGAACATCTTAGAACGCTGGAAATAATTTTCGAACATTACAGTAGGCTGGTGTCAACAAATCTGCCGGTGTATCTTCGTAAGAATGTACAGGCTGCGGTTGCAAGCTCTGAGACGGTTACATTCAGTGAGTTTTCCAACTCGTTATCAAGTCCGGTTATTTTGGGAATCGTTAACTGTATGCCATTGAACGGGTCAGTTATAATTGATCTTGCCACTAATCTTGGGTATGCAATTTTGGATAGAATGCTTGGCGGAAGTGGTGTGCCGCTGGATAAGCCACGAGAGTTTTCGGAAATTGAATTGACAATTCTTGAAAAGATAATGGTTACGTTGGCACAATTACTTCGGGAACCATGGAAAAATGTGATTGATATTTCTCCGGTTCTCAGCAGGCTGGAGACCAACTCCCAATTTGCTCAGGTGATTGCACCCAATGATATGATAGCCATTGTTACACTAAATGTGAAGATTGGTGATGTAGAAGGCTTTATTAATGTTTGTCTTCCGTTCTTTACTTTGGAAGACGTCATGGATAAATTAAATACAAAGTACTGGTTCTCCACAATGCAGGAGAATCATGATGAGAATTATGAAGAGTACATAGAAGCACTGGTTCGCAAGGTGGATGTTCCCGTCAAAGCAGTATTAGGAAAGAGCACCATATCTGTTTCGGATTTCATGAATCTGCAGGTGGGTGACTGCATCCGACTGGATGCCAAGGTGGATAATGATATGAGTGTTTATGTAGGTAATATAAGAAAGTTTACCGCTTTACCCGGAGCAAATCAAGACTCTTATGCTGTCCGGATTACATCGGTAATCAGAGAGGAGGAATAAACCATGGATGGAATGTTGTCTCAAGACGAGATTAATGCATTGCTGAGTGGTATGGATTTGTCGGTAGACGGAGCTTCGGATATAGTTGAAAGCTTGTCGGACTCAGCTGAGATAGGAACAATGGAAAGACCTCAGGATTATGTATCCGGGGCAAAAACCGAGAATGGTGGGGAAGAGTTGCTGACGGATGTGGAAAAGGATGCGATTGGTGAGGTCGCAAATATTAGCATGGGTTCCTCGGCAACTACATTGTATTCGTTAGTCAACAGAAAAGTAAATATTACAACACCGGTAGTTACGCTGGCCACATGGGATGCCTTGACAGAGTCTTACGAGAGACCTTGCGTATTTATACAGATTCATTATACACAAGGACTGGATGGAACCAATATTCTGGTATTAAAAGAACATGATGTTAAGATTATCACAGATTTGATGATGGGCGGTGATGGTTCTAACACGGAGGAAGAGTTAGGAGAATTGCATTTAAGTGCAATTTCTGAAGCCATGAATCAGATGATGGGTTCAGCTGCCACATCCCTTTCCACTATGTTAAAAACGATTATAGATATTAGTCCGCCGGATTCCACATTGTTAGATCTGACAAAGTATAAATCAGGTGAGGACATCGCTTCGTTCCTTGGCGGAATCTTTGTGAAAATCGCATTCCGTATGCAGATTGATGATTTAGTAGACAGCACGATTATGCAGCTATATCCCATCGAATTTGCAAAGAAGCTGGTGGAGACATTTATTAGTACCCAGATAGGTTCAGCAGAAGAAACAGTGGCTGAAACGACGCTCTCACCGACTCAGACAGCTTCACATGATACACAGCCGGCAGCGCCGATTACGATGATGAACGGCGAAACGGATGGTTTCACGATGAGGGGCCAGGAGGGTGTGAATCCGATGATGAATGATATGAACACGGGAATGCCGCAGATGAACATGAACCCGATGATGAATGATATGAACACGGGAATGCCACAGATGAACATGAACCCGATGATGAACGCTATGAACATGGGAATGCCACAGATGGGCATGAATCCGATGATGAACGGCATGAACATGGGAATGCCGCAGATGGG